>JANMJU010000018.1:0-11412 GCA_031371545.1 Chitinophagaceae bacterium | reverse complement strand
TGTTTGCATTATGAAAAAAATTTTTACTACTGAATTGGCATCAATTCATTTATTGACTGAAAGGTATTTTTGCAGGCGGTCTTTCTTTTCAAGCCTGTTATTTTTTCTTTTAATTTGTTGCGTTTCTATCACTGCTTTTGCCCAGCCAACCGTGTTGGGTACTGATCTTCCTGGTGGCAGCTATGCTACTTTTGATTTGAATACAGTAGGGGGCTTTAAACAATACCGTTTACAAGCCACAGCTTCTCAAGCTACAAGCATTTGGGGATGGGAATTTGCAACAGGAACAGCTGCAGCTACAAATTATTCAACCAACTGGCGACCATACAGTGGAGGATTAACATTAAGTGGCTATAATGCTTTTATTGACCCTACAGTGGCAACTGCTTCTGCTAGATATAATTCAGGTTTTGGTGGAGCTACTGGTCGTTTACCTGCTGTTACTTCCGGCAGGTATTATACTTTTAACGTTACTACCAATGCCGCAGCCAACAATAACATGTCGGTGCTGGAAACAACCTATAATCCAGAAACTATTACAGCAGTAACACAGAGCCCGGGTGCTTCGGGTGTTACTGTTACTATTACAACATCAGCAGCACCATCCGCAAATGTATATGTCCGTTATTCCATCGATAATTTCGTAACATCTACTCTTGTGTTGGCAACTTTTGTTGGTGCTACAGGTACAGCATTAATACCATTGCAAACTGCAGGCACTACTGTAAAATACTATGTATATAACAGCCCCAAAACAAATGCTCAAATTACCACAGATGTAACTTCATTTGGGCAGTCGGCGCATGATATGGCCACACTTAATCTTAATAATAATACCGGAGCTAATTATTCGTATTTATCACAGCCAGTTACCGTAAATGCTACACCAGCGATTAATGATGCTATGTACGGAACTTTAAAAGCAGCTTTTGACGCAATTAATGCTGGCACACATACGGGAACCATAACAATTTCCATTTCGGGCAACACAACAGAAGCTGCATCCGCAGTATTAAATGCAAGTGGTAGCGGTGCTGCTTCTTACACTGCTGTTTCTGTAAAGCCTGTTGGAAATGCTGCAAGAACTGTAACAGGCAACCTTGCCGCCCCGTTAGTTGATTTATTTGGCGCCGATAATGTAACTATTGACGGTTTAAATGATGGCAGTGGTAATACTTTAACATTCACAAACACCAGCACAAGCGCTGTTGCCGGCACATCTACTATAAGATTATATACCACTGCTACTAACAATACAGTGCAAAACTGTTTTATAGAAGGTTCTACCCTAAGTGCAGCAGATGGGGTTATATCAGTTGGTTCAGGGTCTAATACTGCAAACGTAATTAATACAAATACCATTAGATCTACAGGTGGCAACCTGCCTGTTTATTCAATATATTCTTCTGGCACAACAAATACAGTTACGGTCAGTAATAACAACATACAAGATTATTTCAGTGCTTCAGTAAATTCTGCCGGTATCAATGCAAATACAGGCAGTGATGCATGGACCATCAGCAGCAATAAATTTTACCAATCAGCATCAAGAACAGTAACTACAGCCGCTGTGGTTGTAAGAGCCATACAGGTAACTGCCGGTGGCGGGCATACGATTACAAGCAACACAATTGGTTTTGCTAACAGCACTGGTACAGGAACAACTACTTATATAACCAATACCACTACCAACCAGGTAATTGCTATTGAACTGGCAGGCAATACCACGGCAAGTTCTATACAGGGCAATGTGATAAGCAATATTGCCATTACAAGTGCATCCAGCATAACTGCTACAGCCCCTGGTATTTTTTCAGGTATTTATCTTTCCTCTGGCGCTGCAAATATTGGTACCGTTTCGGGCAATACCATTGGTTCTTCCGCAGTAGCAGGATCGATCAGTATCACTTGCTCAGTAACAGGCACGGCATTATTTTTTACTGGCATCTATGCAACTTCAGCGTCTCCCAATGCAGTCAATATCCAGTTTAATACTGTTGGTGGTATCAGCCTTTTAAATGCTGGAGGCGCTTTTCAGTACAATTTTAATGCTGTTTATGTGCCTGCTGTTACTGGGTCTTTTAATATTTCTGATAATTCTATCGGAAGTAATACAGTCACCAACTCGATAGCGATTGGCGCAACAAGTACTGCCGCTACTAATTTTACAGGCATCAGCAATGCAGGCAGCGGCACCATTACTATAACTGGCAATAACATTCAAAATTGTACTGCATCTGGTACAGGCGCTTCTGTTTTATCAGGCATAGTAAATACAAACTGTTCAGGGGTACTCAGCATCACCAATAATAGTATTATCTCCTGTACAAATGCAGGCACAGGTAGTTTTATTGCTATTAATAACGCTGCTGTTCCTTCTACTTTAAATATAACCGGCAGTGTCATCCGCAGCAACAGTATTACATCCGGAACAGGTGCATTTACTGCAATTACTAATTCGGGTGCTGCTACTTCAGCCATTAATATTAATAACAACCAGTTGGGTAACGCAAGCGGTGGCCTTATTACTTTCACAATAGCCAATAGCAGCAATCTGCTCGGTATAAATAATACAGCAGGCGGCGCTGGTGCAGCTTTAACTATTCAGGCAAATGATTTAAGGGGAATAACAAACAGTGTGCAGGGAACAGGTAACCACACTTACATTTCAAATTCTGCCGCTACACTTTCTCAAAACATAAGTACCAATACTTTTACAAACCTTACTGCTAATATTACTACAGGCGGCGGCAGTGTAACTTTTATTTCAAACAGTGTTTCACTTAGTGCATCTGGTATAAAAACCATTAATGACAATACTATTGTTGGAACGTTTACAAAAACAGGCGGCGGCGGTAATATTTATTTTTATTTTGATGCAGGTAGTTCAGCCACTGGCGCTTTTATCACTAATGATGGCAATAATTTTTCTAATATTACTGTTAATGGTGCAATACCAGTACAAGGCTGGTTTAATACAGATGGCGTTAACCCAACAAAAAATATCACCAATAATACATTCAATAATATCAATAACATTTTTGCAACTGGCTCAGCAATATTCCCTATACAAATAACAAATGGCACAGGCAATATATCAACAAATACTATTACAAACTGCAGCGCCCCAAATACTGTTACCGGGCTTACTGTTACCAATGGCTCTTTTTCTATTTTTTCAAACACCATCAATACGCTTTCTTCATCTACAAGTTTTGCAGGGGTCACAGGTATTAATATTTCCGGTGGCACCACACATAATATTTACAGCCATACTATTTATAATTTAAGCTCATCTGCTACTTCCACAACTGTTGCAGGCATTGCTGTAAGTGCAGGCACTACCGTAAATATTTATAAGAATAAAATTTATGACCTGTCTGAGTCTGCGGTATTGGCATCAGGCGGTGTTTATGGAATTAGTATTACCGGCGGCACAACGGTATCTGTGTATAATAATTTAATCGGAACTTTTACAACTCCTTCGGCAAACTTTAATGATGTAATTAGAGGGATTAGCGCAACCGGCGGCACCACATTAAAAATTTATTATAACACCGTTTATCTAAATGCTTCAAGCAGTGGTGCAAGTTTTGGTTCTTCAGCGTTATATGCAAGCAACACCCCTTCACTTGATTTGCGGAATAATATCCTGTATAATATTTCTACACCAGGTTCAGGCGGTTTAACTGTTGCTTATAGAAGAAATGGAACAGCACTTACAAATTACGCAGCCACATCAAACAATAATATTTTTTACGCAGGCACTCCTGGTGCAACAAGATTGATTTTTTATGATGGTACTAACAGCGACCAAAGTTTTGTTGCAAACTATCAGCCCAGAGTATCCCCACGAGATAATGTTTCAGGAAGTGCAACTTTAACTTTCATCAGCACAATAGGGTCAAGTCCTAACTTTTTGCACATGAATACTACCAGTATTGCAGAAAGTGGTGGCGCAACCATTGGTGGGTTTACGGATGATTATGACGGCGAAGTAAGGTCTGCAACGCCTGATATTGGCGCAGATGAATTTGTAAGTGTAGTATGCCCTGCTACGCCAACTATAACAGGCATTAGTACTGCAGCACCATATTATGCAGGCGATGTGATAACCATAACCGGCACTAACCTGACTGGAATTACTTATGCAACAATAGGTGGCATCACTACTACTATTAGTTCACCCACAGCCACTACTGCAGATTTGTTAATACCTGTTACCTTAACCGATAGTTCAGCCCTGATACAGGTGGCATTTTCAAGCTCCTGTACATACTCCAATACTTTTTCTTTTGTTTTTTCTGGATATATAACCATAGGTGGGCAAGGTGCTGTTAACTGGGGTACTAATACAATATGGAAAAATAATGCTTTGCCTGTTGACAATGCCCCTGCTGTTATCAATACAGGGGATAATGTTTCACTGAATATATCTGCTGACCCATGTAAGCTTACAATACTTAGCGGCAGCAGTCTTACACACCAAACGAATGGGCTTAAACTTGGCAACAGTATAGGTAACTATTTGGCGGCAACTACAGTTAATGGAATACTTACTATTGATAATGCTGGTTTACCAGTACTCACCACTATACCCAGTTTTAAATCTACCAGATTAGTTGTAACCGGTACCGGAACATTTACCAATAACAGTGCAACTGCTGCTGCAGTAAATATTACCAACTTTTGGGTTGATGCAGGTGGAACTTATAATCATAATGCAGTGGGAAGTACCACTCCCGGAGTTGTTGCTGATTTTCCCGGAGGTTCTGGTTCTGGTACACGTACTTTCGGAAATACCAGCAATGTGGTAATTACAAAATGGGCGAATGGTGCTAATAATCCGATTAACCTCCCTGCCAGTGGCAGCCCGGGATGGGGTAATTTAACCATTAATGTGGCCTCGTTAGCCGGTAGCTGGAACCAGCAGGGAAACCTTAGCAATATTCAGGGCAATTGGAATATAATGGCAACTGGGGGTTTTGAATTCCGCCTGATTAGTAATTCTGGCGCTGGTACAATTACCAATGTTGGCGGAAGTCTTAATGTATCAGGAGGTATTCTTAAAGAATCAGGAGGTTCATCATCATATACAGTAAATGTAACAGGCAATATGACCGTCTCTACCGGCGGTACCTATACACCAACAAATAGTTCTGGCAGTACTGGAACAACAAATGTTACCGGAGTCTTTACAGTAAGCGGTGGTACTGTCACATCCCCGGGCAGTGGACATATACATGTATATACGATGGCATCTGTAATCGTAAGCGGTGCTGGTATTTTTGGTATGGCAGCAAGCAGCACTTCAGCGTTTACACTTATGACCGGAAGTATAAATATTAGCGGTACCGCTTCAATGGCTTCCACAAATACAGGCCCTGTTACCATAAATTGTACTGGGGATTTTACCTGTACTAGCAATTTCGTTGGTGCTGCATTTGCTTTTCAAGGCAGTGGTTCCACTGCCGGCAAACCTCACATCTTTAATCTTGGTGGTAATTTCTCTGTAACCGGAACTGGTAAATTTCTTGGAGGAGGCCAGGGGGCTGGTTCTGAATTAGCCTTTAACTTTATAGGAGGCGCTGCTTCTGTAACCTACACTGCAGCGCCAAGCCTAATGCCTCATAATAGCCCTATTAATATTAAAAATAATTTCTTTGTTACTTCTGGCAAAACGGTGACCCTCAATAACAGTATTATTCCTGCAAGTTCTTCCAGCTCTAATAGTTGGACGTTTACAGTAAACACAGGTGGAATACTAGACTGCGGTACAACTGCTGAAATAGGCGGGGCGAATGCTCAAACTGTATTTACATTACAAACCGGAGCTACTTTAAGAACAGGCCATGTTGGCGGTGTATTTAGCACAACGGCCCTTGCTGCCAGTATAACCACTACTGCTGCCAATGCAAGCTTAAGTTCAGGCGCTACTTATGTTTTTAATGGCACATCCTCGCAGGTAACCAGTGCGTTTACTACATCGCCTACTGCAGCCACAGTAGCTAATATGGTAATAAATAACAGCAATGCAGCAGGCGTTACGTTAAGCCAGAGCTTGAATGTTACCACTGCATTGCAAATGCAAACAGGTAACCTTACATTAAGCACATTTAATTTAACTACTGCAAGCATTACAGGTTCACCGTATTCCAATACCAAAATGGTAAATACAAATAGTACAGGTGCATTAGGCCAGCCAGTTCCAACAGCAGGCTTGCCTGCAACAATTTTGTTTCCTGTAGGAAATGGTACAAGCTATACACCAGCCAACTATACATTCACAGCCAACTCAACAGCACGTTATTTAAATGTAAGGGCAGTAACTCCACGAAATAGTAATGACGTTTCTGCTACAGATTATATTAATAACCGCTGGTGGAATACAGACCTTAGTGTAACCACAGGAACTTATACTTATACATCCAGTTATACTTTTCTTGCTCCCGATGTTGTAGGAACAGCAGCAAATATTAGGCTTAACCGATGGACTGGCAGTGCATGGGTACAAGATGCAGGGAGCAGTATTACAGGTTTGAATTTGAATAGCGGTTCATTAAATGAAACAACAGGAACATTAGCAGCAACAGCACAATGGGTCGGCAGAGTTTATACTGCACCAGCGATTTATCACTGGGTAAACGCAGCTGGTGGATCATGGCTTACAACATCCAACTGGTTCCCAACAGGTGTTCCGGGAAGTGGCGATGGTGTTATTTTTGATGCAGCAGGAAGCCCAACATATACAACTACCAATATGCCTACAGGCATAAACCTTACTTACTTTAAAGTAGATTTAAATAACAAAGCAACTCTTGTGGCCAGCGCAACGGGTACAATTAATATGGTTTTTCCTGGCTTTGCGGCACCCCAATTAAGTGTTACCAGTGGTTCTTCTATGATAATAAATAGTGCAAATGCAGTTAACTTAAATCTCCCTGTAAATGCAACAGGCATTATAGCCGGCACTTTGGGTTTACAAGGCGCATTGCACAGAGTAACAGTTGCTACAGCCGGAGCTTTAGTGTTTCCGTCTGGTGGGTATTTTTATGCTGGAGTAATTCCTGCCACAGGCTTTAGCGGTAACCCATTTGGAGCAACTGGTACTAATGGTGCAGTAATATTCCAGAATGGATCTATTTGTGAAACTTTTGAAGGGGCTAATCCATTTGGAAACCCTGGAGTAAACATTGTTACATTTCAAACAGGAAGTTTGTTCCGTTATTCTGATCCCAACCCTGTAACATTACCTTCTACTGGTGGTCGCACTTATGCCAACTTTGAATACAATGCAAGTAAAACTGCAAATTGTCAGGGAACGCCAAGTGCTTTTGTATGTGATGATTTAACTGCAACAGTTGGTACCATTAATATTGCATTAGAAGGTACACCAGGCCATTCGGTTAAAGGAAATATAACTGTAGCTGCAGTAGCCACACTAACCTTTTCACCAGATATAACCACACCAACATCCGGCACAGTTAATATGAGCAAAGCAGGCACACAAAATATTTCTGGTGCTGGCACATTCAATGTAAATAACTTAGTAACATTGGATATAAATGCAGGAACAACAGCAAGCCTGCAAAAAAACATGGGTGTAAACAGTACAGGCAATATTGCAGTGAATGGAACACTTATTCTTACCGGCGAAAATTATATTAATACACCAACTACTGCTGGCGGCACTGTTACATTGAATAATGGCGGCACGCTTTCTATTCAAAGTGTGGATGGAATTAGTAATGCAGGTGTGGGTAACATACGCAGCACAAACTTCACTTATAATGCCGGTGGCAACTTTACATATTCAGGAACTGCCAACCAGGTTACTGGAAACAGATTGCCTGTTACTTTATCAGGTACACCACTTAGTCAACTTACAATAGCCAATACAGGTAGTGCACCGAATAATATTGTTACCCTTACTACTAACGGTACTACTACTGCAAGAATAAATTTGAATTCCGGCCAGTTTAATGCAGGCATAGGCGGCACATTAATTATAAATGGTGGTACTAATTTAGTAGTTGGCGGTGGCGGCAATCAATATCTTGCAGGCGCTTCAACAGATAATATCATACGATTTTCAACTAACGGTGCTGTACAAGGTACTCCGGAATTATACAATGTAACTATTGGCACAAGTGGTACCGGTGTTGACTTTACAAACAATGCAAGAATAAATGGCATATTCCTTATTAACAGCGGAGGTTTTGTAAATCCTAATGCACCAAAATATAACACTGGTTCATATTTGATTTACAATACAACAGGCACTTATGACCGCAGTATAGAATGGGGTAATAACAGCGGTTTAGGTGTGGCTGGTTATCCTCATCATGTAACGGTGCAAAATGGAACTACACTTAATTTCTTAAATACAACCACATTTGATATTGGTTGTGGTGGCGACCTTACACTTGGCACCACTACTGCCGGCACTTTAAGATTGACAGATTATCTGCAGCCTTACGACCTGTTTATAAAAGGCAATATAAATATTGGAGGTACTGTACCAAGTGGCACACTTACCATGTCAAACAGTATTGGTTGCGATATTTTCCTTACCGGCAACTGGACAAGGAATACTAACGGCATTGTAAATTTTGGTTTTGGTAATGGAAGGTCTGTTTATCTTGAAGGAAGTACTGATGCAACCATCACTGCCAGTGGCGGACAATATTTCCCTTATATAAGAATGCAAAAAACTTTAAAGACAACAAAAGTAACATTGGCAGATAATGTAAGCATTGGCTTTGAAGTAACCTTTACAAAAGGCACACTTGATTTAGGAACCAATAATAAATTCTTCTCTATACTCTCCAATGCAAACTATGATGGAAGGGTGGCTCCAAGCGACTCTAGCAACATGGCATTTGTATATGGGGCATCCGATAACACAGGCCAATTTATAGTGCAACGTTACTTTCCTGCACAAAGAAAATGGCGTCTTTTAAATGCACCACTTAAGCCTGCTGCCGGCACACATTCAATTTCACAGGCATGGCAGGAGCAAGGCAATGGTGCCAGTGGCCGGGATTATAATTCAGCCAGCTGGGCAGCCTCTGTTGCTGCTGATTCAATCACCGCTGCTTATGGAACACAAATTACAGGTGGTACTACAGCAAATGGTTTTGACCTTAGCCCCAATAATAATTCATCAATAAAATACTTTGCAGGTGCTGGTACCTGGAGTACTCCTGCTACTACTAATAGCACAAATGTAAACAGCCAGGAAGGCTGGTTACTTTTTGTAAGGGGCGACAGAAAAAATTATGGCGAAATAACCAATCAATACAAAGCACCCACCATAACAACCCTTCGCCCAAGAGGACAAATATTTATCGGCCAAAAAACACTTACTTCAACTGGAATGACAACAGTGGGTAACCCGTATGCTTCTGCTGTTGATTATTTTACTATGTCAAGAGCAGGCGCAGGATGGCCTGCCCAGCCAACATATAATGTATGGGATCCCTCATTGGGCGGTGTATATGGCGTGGGAGCTTTTGTTACTTACACATGGAATGGCTCTAATGCATTTATACGTTCCTCTCCTTACGGCCCGGGAAGTTATGATGACAGGTATATTCCTTCTGGTGCAGCCATCATGGTTGATTTTGGCAGCGGCGGCACCTTATCAATGAATGAAGCAAATAAAAATACTGACAGCAACACCACAGCATTCAGGCCGGTAGGGCACCACCAGATGATGACTGTATTGCAAGCGAAAGATGGAGACAATAGTATGTATGTTGCAGATGCTTCATTGAGTTTGTTTGACAACAGTTTTAATAACGATGTTGATGTGAACGATGCCCGTAAACTTTCAAATATCAAAGAAAATATCAGCCTGAAAAGAAATGACAGATACTTATCAATTGAAAGAAAAAAATTAAAGGGTGAAGCAGATACCATCTTTTATTCTATGAGCAGATTGCAAAGAAAAGATTACCAGCTGCAGTTTGTGATGGATAACCTGGAACTGCCTCAGTCAATAACAGCATTCCTGGAGGATACTTATCTTAAAAAGAAAACAGCAGTAAGCCTGCATGATACTGGTTATGTTTCCTTTAATGTAACTGCAGATTCCGGCAGTGCTGCTGCTGAAAGGTTCAGGCTGGTATTCAGGCGTTCTGTCAGGTACACATCTATAAATGCGGTTGTGCTTAACAGTGATGTGGTTGTTAACTGGACTGTAAATGATGAACTGAATATTGATCATTACGAAATTGAACGCTCCGGTAACGGAACAAACTTTAGTACCATTGCCACCATGCTCTCCAATGGGGAAAGCGAAGTGCCTGTAAATTATAACGCACTGGATGCTGAACCTGCACCGGGAGAATATTATTACCGCATTAAGAGTGTAAGCAAAAATGGCGTGGTAACCTACAGCGATGCAGTAAAAGTGAAAGTAGTAAAAGGAAGCCCTGCATTGTATGTGTTCCCTAATCCTGTTACCAATGGCACTATCCAATTGCAGTTGAACAAAGCAGCAGCAGGTACCTATTCAACTCGTCTGTATGGAAGCAACGGCCAGTTGGTAACCAGTGAAATTATTTACCATGAAGGAGGAGGGACTGCTACAAAAACTATCAAGCCTGCAGCTGTTTTAAACAGTGGGACATACCAATTGGAAATCACCAGTCCTGATAATAAAGTAACCGTAATAAAAATTATAGTGAACAAAAATTAGTAGTTGGATGAACCTGGCCAAAGGGTTGCAATAAATAAAGAAAATGAGAAAGAGCTTTCAATTTTGAAAGCTCTTTTTTTATTAGCGGAGTCTTTGAAAAATACAGTGGGTCTTCAATTTTTTTGCAAAGAATAAAAGAATAAAATGGCAACGATTGCGTAGATAAAACCTTTTTTTATACTCTTTTTTCTTCAAAAACCCTGATAAAGTTGGACATTTACGAAGGTTTTTTATGATTCTTAATACAATAAATAACAGGAAGTATTTTTTTATTACTAAAGATTAAGAATTAGAAGGGAAATATATTTTAGAATTATTACAATTTTTTTTAACCCGGTCACTGTTTTTGATTGTTTTAACCGGGATATATTTTTTAATTGTTTGCCCATATTTCCAGGATTTTATTCCGGAAAATAGAATTAAAGTGATTGCCCTCTTCATGCCGCTGAAAAAAAATTAAGCAGTATCCATCCTTTGTAAAATATAAAAATCCATTGCTGCAGGAATGATGATGAAGAAATAAAAAAATAAAAAACCGCTGTAAATGAATACAGCAAGGCATTTCAGGGAAGGCATTGTGGCGTGATAACGGAGCATCGAGGCCGTACGGCATGATCGAGGCGAAGGGGAACCCGTCGCGCTTACGGGAATGCGTCGCGAGCGTGCCAGTTCGACCGACATGCAGGAGCGTTCTGACGCGTTCCGCG
>JANMJU010000208.1:0-17107 GCA_031371545.1 Chitinophagaceae bacterium | reverse complement strand
GAAGCTGTTTGGCGCTGCATCAATATTAATTGTGAAGCACAGGTGGTGGAAAGGATCATTCACTTTGTAAGTAAAGATGCAATGGATGTAAAAAGTTTTGGCGAAGCCAATGTGAGAAAATTTTATACCGAAGGTTTGCTGAAAGATGTGCCGGGCATTTATACACTGGATTTTGACGCCATCAGCAAAATGGAGGGTTTTGGAAAAAAATCTGTTGATAACCTGCAAGCCGCCATTGAAGCATCTAAAAGCCAGCCACTGCACCGGTTAATCTTTGGGCTGGGCATCCGCTATGCCGGAGAAACCACTGCTAAAACATTGGCCAATGCTGTTGAGCAGGTGCTGGATTTTAAAAATTACAGTGAAGAAAAATTGCAGCAAATGGAGGATGTGGGCATAAAGGTTGCCAGCAGCATTTACCGTTTTTTTCATGATGAAGCCAATATACAAATGATTGAAAAACTGGGACAGCTGGGAGTTTCACTGGTCAATCAAAAAAAACAGGTAGTGGAGAACGATAGCCTTTTGGGGCAGACATTTTTATTTACCGGCACATTGAATAAATTAAAAAGAACTGAGGCAGAAGCACTGGTGGAAAAGAATGGCGGCAAAATTGTAAGTGGTGTAAGCAGTAAACTTAACTATCTTGTGGTAGGTGAAGATGCCGGCAGTAAATTTGAAAAAGCAAAAAAAATAACTTCTATAAAAATCATCAGTGAAGAAGATTTTATAAAATTATTACCTGCATAGACAAAATAATTTTTATATTTATAGTTGATGCGGTGGCGTAGTATTTTTAAATACAGGCCTTTTACAATTATCCCAACATTAAACTCACTTTTTATGATCACCAAAATTGCAAGCGAAGTGTGGAAGCCTCTTAAAATAAGCGGCCACAAAAGCATCCGCAGAAAGTATGCTATCTCATCAGCAGGCAGGGCTGCCAGTTATATAACTGATGTAAATAAAGATGGAAAAATTTTACAGGGTTCTGTCACGTCAGGCTACCGCACACTCAACCTTCACCTGGAAGGCGGCAACGGTACCATTTACCTGCACAGGGAAATTGCAAGGTTGTTCTGCAAAAAAACTTCCCCCAAGTATAAATATGTAATTCATCTCAACCACAAAAAAGAAGACAACCGCCATACCAATTTAAAATGGGCCACTCTGCAGGAAATGAGCGACCACCAGCAAAAGAGCCCTTTAAAGATTGCTTACAAAAAACTACAGGCCAATAAAACGGTTGGGCTAAAATTGAACATTACAAAAGTAAAGAGCATTAAAGAAGCCATCAACAACCCAAAGCGTAGATTGACCTACAAACAGATGGCTGCCAAATACAATGTAAGCGAAATGACATTGTACCGAATTAAAAGTGGCGAAAACTGGAGCCATGTGAAATTATAAATAAAAGAATTAAAATATAAAATAAGGAACTAAGGAACTGTAAATAGCAGTTCCTTTTTTATTAAATTGCTCCCGTTCAAAAAAAATAAAAATGCTACAAGCCGCAACAGTCAAATTTTTAAACGAATTAAAAAAGAATAATAATAAATCCTGGTTTGATATCAACAGAAAAAAATATGAAGTAGCTAAAACAGATTATCTTGCTTTTGTAGAGCAGCTCATTGCCGCTGTTGCAAAATTTGATGACACTATCGGAGATATGAAACCGAAAGAAGCGGTGTTCCGTATCAACCGGGATGTAAGGTTCAGTAAAGACAAAAGTCCCTACAAAAGCAATATGGGAGCTTCTTTAGCCAAAGGAGGCAAAAAAATAAATACATCCGGATACTACTTTCATTGTGAGCCGGGGCAAAGTTTTGCAGGCGGTGGCTTCTATATGCCCGAAGCTCCGCAACTGGCTAAAATAAGACAGGAAATAGATTACAGTTTTGATGAGTGGAAAAAAATTGTGGCTGACAAAAACTTTAAAAAATATTTTCCTGAAGGAGTAAATGGTATTGACGTTTTAGTGCGGCCACCAAAAGGTTATGACATAAGTAATCCTGCTATTGAATATTTAAAAATGAAAAATTTTATTGTAAGCCGCCCAGTTTCTGACGATGATTTACTGAATAAGAACCTGGTAAAAGAACTGGCAAAAACTTTTGAAGCAATGAAGCCCTTGATTGATTTTTTAAACAGGGCGATTGAATAAGAAACAATTCTAAAACTTCAACACCGGGCATCCCAATTGATCCTTTTTCCCAAACCTGAAAATGAATCCAAGGGTTTGTGAATGATAAAAATCTTTTTTATTTGGTTCGGCCACATAACTGAACCCATCCAGGTAATCAGTAAAAGTGTAACAAAAATTTGTTTCAAAGCTCAGCGATATTTTTGGGCTGATATAATACTCCAGCCCAGCACCAACTGGTAATACAGCAATGGTACGGGACAACGTTTTAAGGCTGTCAACAGCAAGCCCCAACTGCACTTTAGAGCCATTGGCAAAAACACTCCTGTCCAGTTTACTGTAATCCCTGCTGATACTTATTTTATTTATTCCGGCTCCGGCAAACAGGTACGGAGAAAACCTCCTGCCCAACTCGTTGTTGTTATTGCCAAATAAATTCCACAGCATCAATACCGACAGTTCGGTAACCGGCGTACTGAAATTCAAATTGCGTTGCTGCCGCCATGCAGGCTCGCTGTATGCTGCATCGTTACCCCTTAATTTTCCCAAAGCCAAGTTGGCTCTTACAGCAAAATATGAATTGAGAATCCTGGAAACATTTATGCCCAATGCCAGCGATGGTGTTTTATAAGAGCCAAAAGATGACGGGGTTAAATCTCCCTGGTAAATAAAAACACCGCCGTTAATACCAAGCTGCCATTTGCCGGCATTTGTTTGGGCATTAATTTTAATTACACTGCATACAAATAAAAATAGCATCGCTGCTTTGGCGGCTGTCTTGTTCATAGCGAATATTTTTTAGTGAATAAAAAATCCCCATGCAGTCAGTTGATAACAGTAATTAAAACAGAGGTAAATTTTATTTCAAATAAAAGAGAAGAAGGAATGTTGGGTATTGGTGACTGATCAATTAGATTTCGTACCGGCAAATTAAAAAGATAAAAATAAATTACTCATAAAGAAAACATAAAAGCTGTCAGCAGATAAAAATTATCTCCCAAAAGTTGTGTACAGGCAACGGCTTTACGGTATGCTTCAATTCTTTTTTAATTCGCAATCGAAAGTTGCTGCTGTATACGGGTACATTAAAACAAACTTCAAAATTTTTGCTGTTGAAATGACAAATTGTGTGGATAAAAAGCAGCAGAAAAAAAATGGCCAGAGATAAAAATCTCCGGCCTTGCTTACCTCTGAAACCACAAGAAAAAAAGTTTGATACTTATATTGATACTATACCATTAATAAGATGGATGAAAAATTAATCAACAGAAAATTGGATAGTAATTTGGGGGTTATTCACTAAATAATGGAGGTGGCAAGGGTACCCTTGGCAGCCAATAAAAGTAATATTTTTATTTGATAAATATATTTTTATTTGCCTTTATTTTTTTGCTAATAATATTTCTTTTTTCGCAGGGGCATACAATTTATCCCTCTTTTGATTGTACCACCACTGTGGTGCTGTTTTCTTCATAAGTGTATCAATATTACGCATACCGAATAGCTTCTATGCCCCGTCCAGCTTACCTACCAGGTCATTTTGCATGGCTCTCAGGCTCATTGCAAAACCGCTTTCGATGTATTCCATGTGGTGCCAGTAACCCGCCGGCATAAAAGGGGTATCCCATGTTCCAGTATTACTTCGTAGCCCCTGGCCAGTTTAATGGCTGGAAAGTTTTCATAGTCAAAGTCTTGGTTGTAATTGGCAAAATTGGCCATGCTCAACACATCCCAGCGTTGGCGGTAAAGTTTGTACTGTTCTTCATGCGGAAACAGCAGCACTCTTTTTTTCCCATAAACTGGGTATGCAAAATATGGCTCATGATAATATCAAAATGGATATGGGTAACAGAGCCCTCGCCACCTACAAACAGCATGGGCTATTTTTTTACAAGCCCTTTCATCAGTTCTTCGGGCCAAGTAAAATCATTTACCAGCTGCGGTGCATGTTGAAAAATATTAAACAGGAAAATCCTTAACCCTAAAGGACCTTCTTTTACCTGTTGCAGGTAATCGCCAAACTTCATGTAATCATCTGCCGTATTGATGGGGGTATAAGCATCGCTTTTGATATTATTGTATACACCCACTTCTTTATCTCCCACCACATCAATAAAATAATTCCAGTTCCATTTATTAAAGCCGGGCCATTGTTTAGCAAGGCCTGTAATTACCAGAGGCTTTTTTATGTTGTAATATTTTTCCTTAAACTCCCAGGGATCTATCTTTTCAACTTTTTCTACAGGCTATAACTGCATAACAATTGTTTTATTGTGGCAGCAAATTTACAAATTAAAAAGTAGGTGCTTTGCTAAAAAAACTAATAAAATAAACCCCTGCCTGCTGCCGTAAAAAACTAATAAGTGTTAGTTTTGCAGAAACAGATAAAAGGGAATGGCAAAAATTCAAACAGGTAAAAACAGTTCTAAAAAAGAGGTGATTATTGAAAAGGCTGCATCACTTTTTAAATCGAAAAGTTACAACGCTTCGTCCATGAGGGAGCTGGCAGAGATGGTAGGGGTGGAAGCTCCAAGCCTTTACAACCACATTGGTTCTAAGAGTGAATTGCTGCAGGCAATTTGTTTTAAAATTGGGAATGCATTTACTGAGCAGGTAGAAAAAATTAAAAGCAGCAAGATCAGCACGCCGGAAAAAATAGAAGCGGTCATTCGTTTTCATATTGAAATTATGGCGGAGAATTTTGATGAAGTGTATGTAGCCAACCATGAATGGAAACATTTGAAAGAACCTTACCTGGCTGACTTTTTAAGTATCCGGCGCAATTATGAAAAAAGCCTGATCAGTTTTATAGAAACCGGGATTGAAAGAAAAGAAATAAAACCGGTGAACCCTTATGTGGCAGTGTTAACCATTCTTTCTGCAGTTCGTGGGCTGGAGTTTTGGCAGCGTAATAAAAAAAATGTATCACTCCAGGTGCTGGAGAATGAGATGATAAACCATCTTTTAAACGGCATTGTAAAATAGTCTTTGACAAGCTCAGGCTTACATTATAATAAATAAATTTATGGCAATTCATTTTCATCCACTTTCAATAAAAGAAATAAAAAAACTAACGGCAGACTGTGTATCCATCAGCTTTACCATTCCGGATGAATTGAAACAGGAATTTGCATTTGTACATGGGCAAAATATCACTCTAAAAAAAATGATTGATGGTGAAGAAGCAAGGCGTTCTTATTCTATCTGTACCGCCCCGTTTGAAAATGAACTGGCGGTAGCCGTAAAGAAAGTGGAGTGCGGAAAATTTAGCACTTATGCCAATGAGCAACTGCAAAAAGGCGATACAATAGAAGTGTTGCCCCCTACAGGAAAATTCAATACCGCACTGAACCCTGTCAATAAAAAAAACTATGTGGCATTTGCTGCAGGCAGTGGCATCACTCCAATTATTTCCATAATAAAAACCACTTTACAAACGGAACCGGAAAGCAATTTTACACTCGTGTTCAGTAATCGTAACAAAGCCTCCATCATTTTTTTTGAAGAGCTTGAGGGATTAAAAAATAAATACCTGCAGCGGTTTAATTTCATCAACCTGCTGAGCCGGGAAAAAACAGATGCTGCTATTTTCTCCGGCAGGATTGACAATGAAAAATTAGCTCAGCTAAACAAACTGGTCAACTACAAAATACAGGATGAATTTTTTGTTTGCGGCCCGGAAGAAATGATTTTTTGTGTAACCAATTTTTTAGAACAATTGAAAATTGATAAAAAGAAAATCCATTTTGAATTGTTTACAACGCCGGGAGTAAAAAAAGAAAAAGGAATGGTTGCAAAAACTGAAGCCCAACAAAATATAAAGAGTACCGTACAGGTAAAATTAGATGGCAGAACAGTAGCATTTGCGATGGGATTTGACAGTGGCAGTATTTTAGACGAAGCCCTGAAACAGGGCGCCGACCTGCCTTTTGCCTGCAAAGGAGGTGTGTGCTGCACCTGCAAAGCAAAATTGATTGAAGGTAAAGTAGAGATGGATGTACACTGGGGACTGGAAGAAGAAGAAATAAAACAGGGATTTATTTTAACCTGTCAATCGCATCCGGTAACAGAAAAAGTAGTGATTGATTTTGATGCAAGATAATACCCCCATGCCCTAAAGGGATGCTTTAGAGTAATATTATTTAAATACTTTTTGGGAGGACTTTCAGTTTTATTCTATTTAACGAAAGATTTATTTGTTCTGAAACAAGTGCCTTTAAAAACAGCTACTACATGTTCATTTTGATTGCTGATGCTAATATGATACAACCCCGTTGATTTACCATTGTGCAGCTCCTTTGCTTCGGCGGTAAGCACATCTCCTACATGTACAGGTTTTAAAAAATTGATGGCCGTATCCAATGCAACAGACAATACATTCCGGTTGTTGCAGGCAAATGCAAATGCACTATCACCCAAACTAAATGCCACGCCGCCATGCACAATGCCAAAGCCATTAATCATTTCATTTCTTACTGTCATTTGTATTTTGCTGTAGCCTTCTTTTATTTCAATCACTTTTATTCCCAGCCATTGAGAGAACAGGTCATCCGCCATCATTTTGTCCACCACTTTGCCAGCCAGTATATCTTTTTCGTTGAGCATTGCAAATTGATTATTGATTGTAACTATTTTTTATTCTCCTTTAAATAACGGAAATCTCTTTTCTAAAAAAGAATTGATGCCTTCAGTATAATCTTTTGTTGCTGCAGACTTTTGCTGAAATTCATCTTCCAATAACAACTGTTCTTCCCATGAATTGGTAAACGAATGATTGAGTGCATGTTTTGTATAAGCCAATGCTTTGGTTGGCATTTGAGCAAGTGCTGTTGCTATTTTTTTACTTTCCTCTTCAAATATTTCGTTTGCAAAAACTTTGTAAATCATTCCCATTTTTTCTGCTTCTGTGGCAGTCACTTTATCGCCTGTCATCATCAACGCAGTTGCTTTTTGCCAACCTATCAATCTTGGTAAAGTGAAGGTTCCGCCACTGTCTGGTATCAACCCTATTTTACTAAATGCCTGTATAAAAGAAGCTGTTTCCGCTGCCACTACAATATCACAACACAAAGCGATATTGGCACCTGCACCGGCAGCCACTCCATTCACCGCAGCAATTACAGGCTTAGGTAAATTTCTTATCCGCTTTACAATTGGGTTGTAATGTTCTGATAAAATTTGTTTGATTTCTAGTTTTTCATCCCCAGCCAATTCACTAATATCCTGGCCGGCACAGAAAGCTTTGCCAGCACCGGTTATACACACACAGCGTACTTCATGCAGTGATGCACATTCATCTAATTTAGCCTGCAGCAACAACGCCATCTCCCGGTTAAAGGAATTAAATTTATCCGGCCTGTTCAATGTGATGAAAGCAATTCCATTTTTTATTTCGAATATTATTGAAGACATGTCAGTTTATTTTTTGATTGCACTAATTTTTACGAATTGCACTAATTAAAAACCGTGGTTACTATTATCTTACTGTTTGTGTGATATTCTATTTAACTATGCTAATTGTTTTTTAGAATTCGTGTAATTAGTAAAAATTAGTGTGATTAAAATTCGCCTTACACCTCAAAACTTCTCACTTCTTTATGCGTAAGCAAAAAATTATTTACCGCATCGTAGTTACGCTTGGGAGAACTGATGCGGTACAGGTAAACAGCATCTTTATTTTCCTTCACCAATTTCATACAGCGGAAAGTAACATCATTTGATTTTAAAAAAATTTCGAGTTCACTTTTAAAATTATCCCCCAGCTCTACCGTCCTTATTCTGTAATCTTTTACTTTGTGTAAGTTGTTAATGAAACGTTGCACTGGTTCCAATACAAACAAGGCAATCACCACCATAATAGAAACCACTATGGCAATTGGATAATTGTGATAACCAACCGCCATACCCAATGCTGCAGTAATCCAGATGAGTGCAGCAGTGGTCAATCCATTTACAGAAATACCTTCTTTAAAAATTACACCTGCACCAATAAAACCAATACCTGTGACGATGTTACTGGCAATCCTGTCGGTACTTCCACTTTCACTTTCTTTAGAAAGAATGGTGTACAGGCAGGAGCCAACACAGATCAATATCATCGTTCTGAAACCTGCAGGCTTGCTTCTGAATTCTCTTTCTAAACCAATGACGGCACCAATAATAAATGAAACGGAAACCTGTGCAGCTTCTTCAAAATAAATAGCAATATCCATGATTGTTGGGGGTTAGTAGTCAACCGAAAGTTACTGTAATTTAATGGCATTTAAAATAATCAAACGGTTCTTTGCAATCATCGCATTGGTATAGCGACTTGCAGGCAGTGCTTCCAAATTCGCTGATGCGGTGCGTATGATATGAATTGCATTGAGGACACTGTATTGTTTCTTCTGAAAATAAATCGCCGCTGCAAATATGTTGCTTTGGATTCGGCGGAGCAATACCATATTGTTTTAATTTTCTTTTTCCTTCTTCAGTCATCCAGTCTGTTGTCCACGCAGGAGACAGAATTGTGGTAACTTTTACTTTTCTAAATCCCAATGTGGCCAGTTCAATCTTTATTGTTGCAGCAATCATATCCATTGCAGGGCAACCTGTGTAAGTTGGTGTGATAACAACTTCAAGTTCATCAGCATTTAACTTTACATCTCTTACAATACCCAAATCAATAATAGATAAAACAGGTACTTCCGGATCTTTAATTTCTTCCAGGTAAGTGTACAACATGTTTTTATCTAAAACTTCTGTTTCCATAATGTTTACCATTCACTGTTTGGATAAGCTCTTTGCATGTATTGAAGTTCTGTAAGAATGTAACCGAGATGTTCAGTATGCGTTCCTTCTTTACCTCCGATTTGCATAAACACATTTTCAGGAATTGATAAGGTTGCCTCTTCAAAAATTGATTTTATTTTTTTATTCCACTCTTCTTTCAGTAAATAAAAATCAATACCTATTTCTTTTTCATATTTGGCAGCTACAAACATTTCACCGGTGTATCTCCACAGTTCATCAATTGCTTTTATCATTCGTTCACGGCTTTCTTCTGTTCCATCACCTAAACGTATCACCCATTCGCTACTCCAGCGAACGTGATAAGTAATTTCTTTAAGTGCCTTTGTTACAATAGCAACTACCTGTTCATCTTTATTCTTTTGTAATTGCTGAAATAATAAATATTGAAACTGGCTGAATAAATATTGCCGAAGGATTGTTTGTGCCCAATCGCCATTCGGTTGTTCTGCTAACAGCAAGTTTTTAAATTCTCTTTCCTTTCGTAAATAGGCTAATTTGTTTTCGTCACAATCTCCCCCAATCAGCAATGCAGCATACTGATAAAAATTTCTTGACTGTCCCAGTAAATCCAAAGAGATATTTGTGATGGCAATATCCTGTTCCAATACTGGCCCGTGCCCACACCATTCAGCATTTCTTTGAGCAAGAATTAAAGTGGTATCTGCTAAATGAAGGATATAATCAATTAAATTTTTCATAATAATTCCCCTTTAGGGGATAGGAGTTTACATGTGATTTACCTCATCAGGCAAATCATAAAAAGTAGGATGCCTGTAAACTTTATCAATGGCTGGTTCATACAACTCTCCTGCTTCTTCAGGATTAGAGGCTGTGATGTGTTTGCTCTCCACCACCCAAATACTTACGCCTTCCATTCTTCTTGTATAAACATCTCTTGCATTTTCAATCGCCATTTGTGCATCAGTTGCATGAAGGCTTCCTACATGTTTATGGTCTAACCCTTGTTTGCTCCTTATAAATACTTCCCATAAAGGCCACCCCCCTCCGCCCTCTAAAGGGGAAACCGAGGAACTTTTCAATTCACTACCTCCTGTACTTTCTTCTGGAATATCGCCGTAATAAAATTTCCTTATTATGCAATTCATGTTATGCTACTTTTTGTTGTGAACGTGAATTTCTTTTTTGTGAATACGCCATTGCCGCTTCTCTTACCCACTGCCCGTCTTCGTGTGCTTTTCTTCTTGCCTCCAGTCTTTGTTTGTTGCAGGGGCCATTGCCTTTTACCACATTCCAAAATTCATCCCAGTTTATTTCTCCAAAATCATAATGTTGCATTTCATCATTCCATTTCAAATCTTTATCGGGTAACGTCATTCTTAAAATCTTTACCTGCTCTGCTGCCATATCAATAAATTGCTGACGCAATTCATCATTTGTTTTTCTTTTTATTTTCCACCTCATACTTTGGTCGTTGTTGGTGCTTTCACTATCCTTTGGGCCAAACATCATCAGGCTTGGCCACCACCAGCGGTTGATGGCATCCTGGCACATTTCCCTTTGTTCTTTTGTTCCTTTTGATAAAACCAATAATGATTCAAAACCCTGCCGCTGGTGAAAACTTTCTTCTTTGCAAATTTTCACATTGGCTCTGGCGTAAGGCCCGTAGCTTGTTCTGCAAAGCATTACCTGGTTTAAGATTGCAGCGCCATCCACCAGCCAGCCAACTGCTCCCATGTCGGCCCATGTCAATGTGGGGTAATTAAAAATAGAAGAATATTTTGCTTTGCCACTGTGCAGGTCGTTGATCATTTCATCCCTTGATGTTCCCAATGTTTCTGCTGCAGAATATAAGTACAACCCATGTCCGGCTTCATCCTGCACCTTTGCCAGTAAAATGGCTTTTCGTTTTAATGATGGTGCCCTGCTGATCCAGTTACCCTCAGGCAGCATACCTACTATTTCGCTGTGTGCATGCTGGCTTATCTGGCGCACATTTGTTTTGCGGTATGCATCCGGCATCCAGTCTTTAGGTTCAATCTTTGTTTCCTGGTCAATTTTGTTTTGAAAGCTTTTTTCCAGGTCATGTGTTTGCATAAAAAGATTTTCTGTTTTGCAAATTTAATAAAAACTAACGGTTGTTAGTTCAAGAAGTGTTGTAATTATTATTAATTCAAAACTCCCACATCCGGGTAAGATATTGCTGCATTGGTAAGAACGTAACTTTTTTAAAATATACCCTAAAATGGGTATTGTTCTTTATCGCTCTTTATTCAATCTTTACAACATCAAGTCTGTATTATTCTTAAACAATTTATTTAAAAAATCAGATTATGAAATATGTATTAATTCCTACCAATAAAGGCACCAAAACTGTTTTGGAAGAAAATATCATCCGTATTGAGGCCAGCAGTAATTACTGCAAAATATTCTTTAGTAATGAGAAGCCTTTGGTGGTGGCCAAGGTACTTCACTGGTTCCAGGATCTTTTGCCGGAAGAAACTTTTTGCCGCATCCACCGCACCCATCTTATAAACCGGCTATACATTACCAATGTGCAGGGCGCCAACTTGATGACCCTGAGTAATGGAGATGTTATACAAATGAGCCGCAGAAAAAAACATATCTATCAACGTATGTTACTGGAAACTGCCTAATATTACCAACATCAAAAAAATAGTTCGGCGAGGTACAATAATTGAAATATTTTTGCTGTGGCAAAATACCAAATTCAAATATGACGCTGACCATCATTTATATAATACTGGCATTTATTGCAGGATTTGTAATTGCATGGGTAATCAATATTAATAAACTTGGCAAAGAAAGAAGGGAGCTTAAAAGCGCCAGTGGTTTTTTGGAGAGTGAGCGATTGGTAAAAGAAACACTGCAAAAAGAACTGGCAGTAGCGCACCAAAAAAAAATGACAACAGAATTGGCCCTTACTCAAAAACTGGAGATAGCAGAAAAAGTAATACGCCAAATGGATAGCGACATTATGCTGATGCAAAAAAGTTATGAAGAAACCGAGGCGCTGCTGGAAGCAAAACATCCCGAAGTACATGCCCTTAAGCTGGAATTAATAGAAGTAAAGAATGCCCTTGCCAGGCTAAAAGGCATTTTGATTGAAAAAGAAAAAGGCAGTTAAACCTGCTTGTAAAATATCCCCCATAAAAAAGAAGGATTGTACAATCCTTCTTTTCACTCTAAAAGTTTGTATTTATTACCAGCCTAATATCCAGGCAAAAATTAGCGGCACCACAATAGTGGCATCACTTTCCACAATAAACTTAGGGGTATGAATATCCAATTTGCCCCAGGTAATTTTTTCATTTGGCACAGCTCCGCTGTATGATCCATAAGAAGTGGTGCTGTCGCTTACCTGGCAGAAATAACTCCAGAAAGGTACATCATGCCACTCCAGGTCCTGGTACATCATGGGCACTACACAAATAGGAAAATCGCCGGCAATACCACCGCCTATTTGAAAAAATCCAACCCCTTTTCCGGATGAATTATTCCTGTACCAATCTGCCAGCCACACCATATATTCGATACCACTTTTCATAGTGGTGGCCTTCATTTGATTTTTAATAATATAGGAGGCAAAAATATTTCCCATCGTACTGTCTTCCCATCCCGGTACTACAATCGGGATATTTTTTTGTGCTGCTGCCAGCATCCAACTGTTCTTAGGATCTATTTCATAATACTGTTCCAGCACACCACTCAATAACATTTTGTACATGTACTCATGCGGAAAATAACGTTCGCCTTTATCATCAGCATCTTTCCATATTTGATGGATGTGTTTTTGCAACCGCCTGAATGCTTCTTCTTCAGGAATACAGGTATCCGTAACACGGTTGTAATGATTTTCCAACAGATCCCATTCTTCCTGTGGACTCAGGTCACGGTAGTTAGGTACTCTTTTATAATGACTGTGTGCCACCAGGTTCATGATATCTTCTTCCAGGTTGGCGCCGGTGCAACTAATGATGGATACTTTGTCCTGTCGTATCATTTCTGCCAGGCTCAATCCCAATTCGGCTGTACTCATTGCCCCGGCCAGAGTGATCATCATCTTGCCACCTTCATCCAGGTGCGTTACATATCCTTTGGCTGCATCCATCAAAGCGGCTGCATTAAAGTGGCGGTAATGGTGTTCTATAAAATTTGAAACGGGTCCGTTGCTCATGGAATTTTTTATTTAGGGGGCAAAAGTATATTTTTTTTAAAAGCAGCCATCGTTTTTAATCCCAATTAAATTATTCTGCCAAAGCTCCTGTTTTTTATTTTTTCTCTCTTGACTTAGTGCCTGGCTGCAGGAAAGGTAAATTAAAATAGGGCGGTAAAAGAGTTCGGGTTTGCTTCTTTTGTATGATGGGTTTTTGATACTCTACATAATATATTTTTAATAGTATCAAAAAATAAGAAATAATCAATGGCCCAAATATTAAACCGGTGATACCAAAAAACTTCAGCCCCATTATAACACCCAAAACAGTCACAATTGGGTGGACATCTGCCATTTTCCTGGCTAATAAAAAACGGATAACATTATCACTTGTACCAATTATCAGCAATCCCCACCCAAATACAAAAGCACCCTGCCAGGTATGGCCGGTGGCAAATAAATAAATTGCTGCCGGTATCCAAACCAAGCCGGTACCTATAATAGGTATGATGGAAGCAAAGCCGGTAATAACAGCCCAAAAGCTGGCCTGCCCCAGCCCGCCGATGGAATAAGCACACCAGGCCAGCAGCCCGTGTATTACTGCAATTAAAGGTACTCCCACCGCATTGCTGATTGTCTGTGCCACCAGTTCTTTACCAAATATTTCAATCATATTTCTTTTGAATGGCAGATAAAAAACGATGGCTGCTTCTAACCGGTTAATATTTACCAGCAAAAAATAGAGGAAAAAATACATCATGGTAACACTGCTGAAAAAATTTAATCCGGTATTTAAAACCATCGAAACCGCACTGGTGGCATACTTTTGAATATTGCTGAAACTGTCACCAGATAAAATACTGACATGAAATTTTTGGCTAAACTTAGTATCCAGTTCTTTTAATGGCTGAATAAGCGCCTGGGGATTGGCAGCTACCATGGCGGCCTCTTTATACAGCATACTGCCTATCAGCAACAGAGGCAAAAGAATAATAAAAAACGAAACGACGATCACCAAAATAGCTGCATTATTTTTTTTCCATCCCTTTCGTTTGATTAAGTATTCCATTAATGGCTTACTCAGTACATAAAACATTACAGCAGCCAGGAAGGCGGTAAAAAATTCTGCCATGCTGTACAAAAGCAGGATGGCAAATAAAATGATAAATGCTAAAAAAAGGTAGCGGTTGAGTTTATGATTCTGGCGATTTTCCATGCAGCTGAATAGTAGTTAAGTATTGTAAGTTACAAACTACTCATTCAAACATCAAACCACATTTATTTCGGCAGATGAAAATCTGGTTGTTGGCGAAAAGCCTGCTGCCATTTACAAACAGTTTATCTTTATAAAAAGTAGCAATATCAATTTATGAACCTGCTGGCACATGCACACCTTTCATTTAATCAGCCTCCCATATTGGTGGGTAATATGATCAGTGATTATGTAAAGGGCAAAAGCAAATTTGATTATCCTGCAACTATTCAAAGAGGAATTATGCTGCACAGAGCCATTGATGAATTTACAGACAACCACGCCGTAACACATGCGGCAAAACAATTTTTCAGGCCACAATACCGGTTGTATGCCGGAGCTTTTATTGATGTGGTGTACGATCATTTTTTAGCAAACGATACAAATGAATTTAAAAATAGTGAAACGCTTAACTCTTTTGCTGAAACAGCTTACAGCATTTTAGAACAAAATAAAATGCACCTGCCCGAAAAATTTTTACATATGCTGCCATACATGCAATCACAAAACTGGCTGTATCATTACAAAGATAAATTTGGTATTGAAAAAAGCTTTGCCGGCCTTGTTCGCAGGTCTTCATATTTACAAGAAAGCACCATTGCATTTGCCATTTTTGAAAAAGAATACGATGCTTTGCAACAATATTATCTGGAATTTTTCCCTTCTTTAAAACAATTTACAAAAGAATGGCTGCAGATTGCATAAGCCAGATTATTACCGGCGGTATAAAAAACTACCGCAACAAAACTTTATGCATAGCCGAAAACATTTAGTTTTGCAGCATTAATCTTTTAACAGCATGAAAAATATTATTGTATTTGCTTTCTGCATTGCTTCGTCTTTGTTTTGCATTGGCCAAAGCAAACTGCCTCCGGTGGATAAGTCACCGATGGACATGAGCTATTATCCCAGCGGCTACCCTGTTTTAAAAATTCAGGACAAAGCTGTTGAGCCTTTGGTATCAAGAGTAATCTTCAGCAGGCCACAAAAAAATGGCCGGGCAATTTTTGGTGAATTATTAGAATACGGTAAAGTATGGAGGCTTGGTGCCAATGAAGCAAGCGAAATAGAATTTTTTCAAAACGTAAGAGTTGGTGGTGTAAAAGTGAAGAAGGGACGGTACACCATTTACTGCATTCCTTATGCAGAAAAATGGACCATGATCATCAACCGGGAGACTGACACCTGGGGCTCTTTCAAATACGATGAAAACAAAGATGTAACAAGGCTGGATGTGCCGGTGCAAAAGCAACCCGAAATACTTGAATATTTTGTAATGGCATTTGAAAAATCGGCTACCGGCGCTTCGCTGGTAATGGCATGGGATAATATAAAAGTAAATTTGCCAATCACTTTTTAAAATTCAGTTATTGATAATTTTATCATCCCGTCTGTATTGACGGGATTTTTTTTGATATTTACAATATGTGTGGAATTGCAGGCATCTTAAATAATCATGGTCAAAAAGGTATTGAAGACAGGATCATGCTGTTGCGGAGTATCCAAAAAATGACGGATACCCTGCAGCACCGCGGCCCTGATGGCGAGGGACACTGGATTAATGAGAGCGGTGCTGTTGCATTAGGCCACCGCAGACTTTCTATTATCGATCTCAGCAATGCCGGTGCACAACCCATGCAGCGCTCTCTTTTTTCATCGCTGGAGGGAGAAGAAAAAAGATATACGATTACTTTCAATGGTGAAATTTATAATTACATCGAATTAAGGGATGAGCTGTACAGCCATGGCTACCGCTTTCACTCCAAGTCTGATACAGAAGTTATTTTAGCTGCCTTTGATTTTTGGGAAGAAGACTGCCTGCAAAAATTTGACGGCATGTTTGCATTCGCTATCTGGGATGCAAAAAAAAGAAAACTCTTTGCCGCAAGAGACCGCTTTGGAGAGAAGCCATTTTATTTTTACCATGATAATGGTCATTTTATTTTTGCCAGTGAAATGAAAGCCCTCTGGAGTGTGGGGGTAGAAAAAACGACAGATAATAAAATGCTGCTAAACTACCTTGCACTTGGCTATGTTCAAAATGCAAATGATAAAGAGCAAACTTTTTTTGAAAATATTTATTCCCTGCCGCCGGCACATTTTCTTGAATTTGACCTGGCAGCTTTTGATTATGAAATATACAGCTACTGGAAAATTGACAAAGAAATTGTTGCTGATATTTCAACAGACCAGGCAATAGAAAAGTTTACAGAATTATTTTCACAGTCTGTTAACCGCAGGCTGAGAAGCGATGTAGCATTGGGTTCCAGCCTTAGCGGCGGACTTGACAGTTCGGCTATTGTGGCAAGCATTTTTCAAAATTTAGTTTCTACTAATAAACAACAAACTTTTTCGGCTGTTTTTCCGGGTTTTGTAAAAGATGAATCCAAATACATCAACTCGGTCATTAATAAATTCCAGGTTAGCAACTACCAGGTAACTCCCTCCATAGATGGATTGATTGACAATTTTGAAAAAGTTTGTTATCACCAGGAAGAACCATTTCAATCTTCCAGCATTTATGCCCAATACAAAATATTTGAACTGGCAAGGCAGCAGAAAATAACTGTGCTGTTAGATGGACAGGGTGCTGATGAATCTCTTGCCGGCTACAATAAATATATACACTGGTACCTGCAGCAACTCGTTAACAGAAATAAATTTGCAGAAGCAGCACAGGAAAAAAAGATCTTTAAAAAAAATAATATCCCTTTCCGCTGGGGCTTTGGAAATTATTTAGCCGCTTATTTACCAGCTCATGCTGCCATCCACCTGGAATCAAAAG
>JANMJU010000200.1:0-46059 GCA_031371545.1 Chitinophagaceae bacterium | reverse complement strand
TCCATACCTGAAGAAAACCAACTTGCAAAATACAAACTATGATCAAACAAAAACTTGACCATAATGATAAGAAGAGTAAAAAACTGTTAAAAAACCATGCTACCTTTAAAGAAAAATAACATGATAGACCAGCAATTAATTACAACCGCCAATAATCTTGAAGGATACAGGATTACCAAACAGCTTGGCATAGTTCGTGGCATTACCGTAAGGAGCAGAAGTTTACTGGGTAATATTGGCGGCGGCTTACAATCCTTGTTTGGCGGCAAATTATCTATTTATGTAGAGCTTTGTGAAACAACAAGGGAAGAGGCTTATCAATTGATGATTCAGCATGCCAATGAAAGAGGCGCCAATGCCATTATCAATATGCGGTACGATGCCAATGAAGTGATGCAGGGCATTACAGAAGTACTGGCTTATGGAACTGCGGTAATGGTTGAAAAAATTTAGGCTTAATATTTTTTCTTTTTAAGCGGCAGTCAATTCCCAATAATAAAAAAGGGCTTTCTTTTTAAAAAGCCCTTCTGAATTTTGCAGCAATAATTTTATTTGAGATTGTGATATACTTTCTGCACATCTTCATCCTGCTCCAGTTTATCTACCAGTTTAAATACATCCTGTGCTGCTTCTTCACTCAGCTCTACAGCGTTTTGAGGGATACGGGTAAGTTCTGCCGTTAATACTTCTATCTTTTTTTCTTCCAGTGCTTTTGCCATGTGGCCAAATTCGTTGTAGGCAGTACGAATGATAATGTGGCCTTCGCTGTCTTCTCCAATTTCTTCCAGGCCGTAGTCTATCAGTTCCAGTTCAAGATCTTCAATATTGATACCGGTATTTTTTATTTTAAATTCTCCCATACGGGTAAAAGTAAAAGCCACACTTCCGCTGGTGCCAAGGCTGCCGCCACTTTTAGTAAAGTGCATCCTTACATTGGCCACGGTACGGGTGGGATTGTCGGTAGCAGTTTCTACAAGGATGGCAATACCATGAGCAGCATAACCTTCGTACAAAATTTCATCGTAGTTGATCATCTCTTTGCCCATCGCTCTTTTGATAGCCGCTTCCACCCTGTCTTTAGGCATACCCACACTACGGGCATTTTGATAACAGCGGCGCAATGCTGCATTACCATTTGGATCGGAACCACCAACTTTTACAGCAATGGCAATTTCTTTCCCAATACGGGTAAAATTTTTTGCCATTTTATCCCAGCGGGCAAACATGGAACTTTTTCTTACTTCAAATATCCTTCCCATTTTTTTAAGATAAAAGTTGTGAGTTATAAGTCAATATAATCCTTCTCTATTTTTCAAATCATCAAATCATCAAATCAACATCGGGCTGCAAATGTAAGGAAAATCATTTTTTTGAAAACGGGCTTTGGCACAAGTGAATTTGCTAATTTTAGATTTATGATTGAGCCATTACTGGAAGTGAAAAATTTAAGTGTTGAGTTTGATACTGATAGTGCTATTACCAGGGCTGTAAAAGACATTTCATTTACTGTTGCACCGGGAGAAATGCTGGCGATTGTAGGAGAGAGCGGCAGTGGTAAATCCGTAACATCACTGGCACTGATGCGGTTGTTGCCGAAGCAGGCTGCTGTAAAAGGACAACTATTGTTTAATAAAAATAAACAGGCAGCTGTTGACCTGCTTAAACTTGATGAAAAAGAAATAAGCGTCACAAGAGGAAAGGATATTGCCATGATTTTCCAGGAACCAATGACTTCGCTGAATCCGGTGTTTACCTGTGGCGACCAGGTGATGGAAGCAATACAATTGCATCAAAAAGTATCACGGAATATTGCAAAGCAAAAAACGATTGAGCTGTTTGAAAAAGTAAAATTGCCTAACCCTGCACTGTTGATTAATCGCTATCCTCATCAACTAAGCGGTGGACAAAAACAACGGGTGATGATCGCCATGGCGATGAGTTGCAACCCTTCGCTTTTGATTGCAGATGAGCCTACCACAGCATTGGATGTGACAGTGCAAAAAACAATTCTTGAACTGATAAAAGAACTGCAACTGCAAAACGGCATGGCCGTAATTTTTATTACGCATGACCTGGGGCTGGTGGCGGATATTGCTGATAAAGTTATAGTAATGTATAAGGGGAAAATTATTGAACAGGGCGAAACGAAGACGGTGTTGCAAAGCCCACAAAATAATTATACCAAAGCGTTGATGGTCTGCCGGCCTGCATTGCATGAGAAAGGGGAACGGTTGCCGGTGGTGGGGGATGTGTTGGTACCGGGTACCGGGTACCCGGTTGATGATGTAATAGAAGCACCAAACAAATCAGAACAAAATAAACCCGTAACCCGTAACCCAGAACCAGTTTTAACCATTGAACATTTAAAAGTTTATTATCCCGGAAAAAAAATACTGTTTGGTAAAACGCCGGAGCCTTTTAAAGCAGTAGATGATGTGAGCTTTACCGTTAGTAAGGGTGAAATAGTTGGTTTGGTGGGAGAGAGTGGTTGTGGTAAAACTACTTTGGGGCGGACTATTTTACAATTAATACCAGCAACCTCAGGCAAAATTATTTTGAATGGCACAGACTTGTTGAGTTTGTCAAAAAAGGAGATACAGCCCTTGCGGAAAAATCTGCAAATCGTTTTCCAGGATCCCTATGGTTCTCTCAATCCACGGCTTACAATTGGCAATGCCATTTTGGAACCGATGAAAGTGCATGGTATTTTGAATAACGCTGCTGAAAGAAAATATAAAGTGATGGAACTGCTGGAAAAAGTAAACCTGCAGGCAGATCATTTTAACCGCTACCCTCACCAGTTTAGCGGTGGCCAGCGGCAGCGTATTTGTATTGCCAGGGCATTGGCATTGAATCCGTCTTTTTTAATTTTTGATGAGAGTGTGAGTGCCCTGGATGTAAGTGTGCAGGCACAGGTACTCAACCTGCTGAATGACCTGAAAAAAGAATTTGATTTTAGTTCCATTTTTATATCGCATGATCTGTCGGTGGTACGCTATATAAGCGACCGGATACTGGTGATGAACAAAGGGCAGATTGTAGAAGAAGGTGCTGCAGATGAAATTTATTTTTCTCCTAAAAATGATTATACCCGCCAACTGATTGAGGCTATACCGGGCAAGGGCCTGATTAGGTTTTAGTTATTTTTTCCAAAATAAATAATTATTATTTGCCAGCACTAAGGTGCATGGAATCAATAGTTTCTTAATGGCTGATAATTTTTTTTACTGGCTGTAAATAAGGCAGTTCTTGAAAATACCTTTAATTACACTACATTTGCGTTCTTTAAAATCATGCCGTAACATGATAAGTGCCTGCCAGCAGCGGGCTACATATCTCTGTAACACTACAGTACAAGGCTTGGTTATCATTTTAAAAATTATTGATACAAATGAAATTAAGCCAGTTTCGATTCGACCTTCCCCTTAATCTGATTGCCCAAAACCCCACCAAGAGAAGAGAAGACAGCCGCATGATGGTAGTACACCGCAAGACCGGCAAGATTGAAGACAAAAATTTTCGTGACATCATTGATTATTTTGATGACAAGGATGTGATGGTGGTAAACAACACCAAAGTCTTTCCAGCCCGTATGTATGGCCGCAAAGAAAAGACAGGTGCCAAGATAGAAGTTTTTTTGTTGAGAGAATTGAACAAACCAAACCGCTTGTGGGATGTGATTGTGGATCCGGCCCGTAAAATAAGGGTAGGCAATAAATTGTATTTTGGTGAAAATGATGAACTGGTGGCAGAAGTAATTGACAACACTACCAGCCGTGGCCGTACCATCCGTTTTTTATGGGATGGAACAGAAGAGGAGTTTAGGGTGATGCTGGATTTTATGGGAGAAACACCTTTGCCAAAATACATCAAGCGCAAGCCGGATGAAGAAGATAAAGAACGTTACCAGACAGTATATGCCAAGCATGAAGGAGCGGTGGCAGCACCAACAGCAGGCTTGCATTTTAGTAAAGAATTGATCAAGCGCCTGGAAATAAAAGGTATCCGTTTTGCTGAAACAACATTGCATACCGGGCTTGGAACTTTTCGTCCGATTGAAGTGGAAGACCTGAGCAAACATAAAATGGATGCTGAATATTATGCCATTGATGAAACAGCCTGCGCCATTGTAAACAAAGCAAAAACAGATGGCAGAAGGATTTGTTCTGTTGGTACTACTACCATGCGGTCGATGGAATCTTCTTTCACTGCACAAAAATTATTAAAACCATCAGAAGGCTGGACGAATATGTTTATTCATCCGCCGTATAATTTTTCTATTGCAGATTCATTGGTTACCAATTTTCATTTACCCAAAACAAGCCTGCTCATTATGACCTGTGCTTTTGGCGGATACGATTTAATTATGGAAGCTTACAAAAAAGCGATTAAAGATAAGTACCGCTTTTTCAGTTATGGCGATGCCTTGCTGGTGTTGTAATGGCCAATTGAAAATTTAAAGTTTTTATATCATCAAGCTCCTCTTTTTTAAAGAGGAGTTTTTTATTGATTAAGTTTAAAAAAGTATTTTTTGTATATTTCTAAAAATTCTTTGTTATGAAAAAAATCTTACTTCTTTTTTGTATGATAATTCCATGTATTGTAATATCTCAAAGCGTTGGCATTGGTACAGCAACTCCAAACTCAAGTGCACAATTAGATGTTCAATCCACAACAAAAGGATTGCTTGTTCCAAGAATGACGAATGCACAAATGATAGCCATTGCATCTCCTGCAAAAGGCTTGCTTGTGTTTAACAGTACAGATAGTTCTTTCTATATGCGGCGGGACAGTGGTTGGGTTAATATTAATTCAGCAGCAGGTATTAGCGGTTGGTCGCTTACGGGAAATGCCAACACTGATACAGCAAAAAATTTTATCGGTACAACTGATTTGAATGCAGTTATATTAAAAGTAAATAATAAAAAAGCTGGCTTGATTGAAGACACTTTGTTGCCACACAATGCCAACACCGCATTAGGACTGGGTGCATTGGATGCAAACACATCAGGCGGGAGCAATGTGGCAATAGGTTCGCTTGCTATGAATAAAAATAATGATGGCTATAATAATGTTGCAGTAGGCAGTTACAGTATTGGAAAGAATAATAATGGTTATCAAAATGTAGCTGTTGGTGTATTTGCTTTATCTGAAAATACTGATGGTGCTAATAATTCAGCTGTTGGCGCTTCTGCATTGGCATTGAATACAACTGGTTCAAGAAATGTTGCTGTTGGTCCATTTAGTTTGCTTGGAAATACAACCGGCAGCAGGAATGTAGCTATTGGCCACAAAGCATTGCAAAGAAATACAATTGCAAGTGGTTTGATAGCCATAGGAGACTCTGCTTTATTAAACAATGGCTCTATCACAGGTTCTGCCCAATGGAGCATACAAAATACGGCTATAGGTACAAAAGCAATGTTTAATAATAGTATTGGTTACGGTAATACTGCAATCGGTTACAACAGCCTTGATTCACTTACTAATGGCACCTACAATGTGGCAGTGGGTATTAATTCACTGTCTGTTTCGAAGTCTGGCTTTTTTAATACGGCGGTAGGTCCTTTTTGCATGGACTCCAGTTTAGGAGGCTATCAAAATACCGCTATGGGCTATGGTGCCCTTTCTAAAAATAACGGAGGTAATAATAATGTTGCAATAGGATTAAGTTCTTTGTTTACAAATGCTACAGGTAATTCCAACACTGCTTTAGGAGCAGCTACGCTTGTAAGAAATCAAACAGGCGGCGGCAATATTGCTGTAGGTGGCAACGCTTCATTTTATAATACAAGCGGCAGCAGGAATATAGCTATAGGTTACAACGCTTTAGTAAATAATATTACCGGCAGTAATCTTGTAGCAATTGGCGATTCTTCTTTATATAACAATGGTATTGGCGCTTCAGGTACCCAGGCAAATTTTAATACTGCAATAGGGTCAAAGGCATTATATAAAAATACAATTGGCTCTTACAATACAGCCATAGGCTACAATTCTCTTGATTCTAACACTACAGGAAACGGTAATGTTGCCATAGGCTACCGAACATTAGTAAAAAATATATCAGGAGGTCAAAACACAGTGGTGGGGGCAGATGCAGGATATTCTAATACTGGCAGTAACAATGTCTTTATAGGCTCTGGGGCAGGAAATATAAATACTACTGGATCAGCAAATATTTTTATTGGGTACAATGCTGGCCAAAATGCTCAAAGCTCGGGAAAGCTTTATATCGGCATATCTCCTGATAGCACCAGTGAATTCATCTATGGTGATATGAGTGCAGATAGTCTTCGCCTAAATGCAAATACTAATGTTACAGGTTATACAAGGCTAGGCAAAAGAGATGAAGCTGCACCAGCCATCAAAATGAAAAAACTCACTGTTAATTTACCTGCAACACAAGGAGTAAGTGCTTTTGTTGCACATGGATTAACGCAATCAAAAATATTATCCATTTCTGCATTGGCAACTGTGCCGGGTGGTTATCAGATTCCAGCCAGTTTTATACAGGCAGGTTATGAATACACATTGAATGTAGATAATTTAAATATTGCAGTGAATACTGTTGCAGGACAAAGCGGCAGTGTATTAAATGCCCCTGTAATAATTTTGATTGTATATGAGCAGTAACAGGAGACAGATTGGGGCTGGGCTAAAATAAAAAAGGGCTGAGATGGAAATCTCTGCCCGTTTTAAATCCAATATCCTATGAAAAACCACTTACTAAACGCAGCAATGAAAGTATTATTGCGTAGGGTTTATACTATTTTTAGATTTTTCTGAAAAGTTTCCTGTTCCTTTGTTATCATTGATGCAACCCGTTAATTATCAAAAATATAATCCCGTTATTACCATCAGCCTGAAGGGAAAAATGCTGGTGGGTATCCTTCGGTTATATTACTGTATCCGCCAAATGCTGAGTAAAGATAAATGGGCTTCTGTGCTGCCCAATCATCATGAAGACCCATTAAAAATGACCTTCGCCGAAAAGCGCTACCTCGGGCACAAGTATTATTACAAAGCCATGATACAGCCAGAGGAAGGTTCCGGAATGGATGAATATTTCCGCAATCAAAATCTGCAGTTCAACATACCCGATGGCTTTAGTCGGGAAGAAACAATTACACTTAGTGCCGGTGGAGACCTAATTCCTTACACTTGTATCCAGCCGGAAATATGTACCAATATCTGGAAGCATACAGGCGACTTTTTTTTTGATGCAGACATTGTATTTGCCAACTTGGAAACACCGGTCGATTTTAGCAAATCTTCTTCTGCTGCACCCGAAGTAATGCTGCATGATATGTACTTTAATGCTGATGCAGAAATGATGAAAATATTTAGCGGCAATGATAATTATAAAGGATACGATGTGCTGAGTGTGGCCAACAATCATTCACTGGATATGGGTACCGAAGGATTGACGCATACCATGCAGTTGTTGCAGCAACAAAACATTGCTTACTGCGGAGCCGCTTTATCAAAGGAGCAACAGCATGATTTTCCTATCATTGAACGGAGGGGAATTAAAACAGCTTTTTTGGCTGCTACTTTTTCTTTTAACAAAGAAGAATTGCCGGCAGATAAAACCTGGCTTTGCAATCAAATTGAATTGAACCAGCCAAATCCTGATATTAGTTTATTGATACAGCAGGCAGCATTGGCAAGAGAACGGGGCGCCGATATCATTGTTGCTGCTTTGCATGCAGGCTGTGCCTACCAGGCTTTTCCGGGTCTGCATGTGGTAAATAATATTCATCGTATTTGCGATGCGGCAGGTATTGATATTGTGATTGCAGGCCATCCACACAATGCACAGCCAATGGAAATTTATCATTCGGCTGCAACAGGAAAACAGCATTTCATAGCTTATTCACTGAATGATTTAATTGCGTATGATATTTTTAAATGGTGCCATCTGCCGATGATACTTAAAATAGAAATCAGCAAAGGCTCACTCAATGGAAAACCTTACAGCTGTGTAACCGGCCTGCAGATAAAAGCTGCTTACATGCATGCACAAATTAAAAGCGGTAAAATTACTTCGCTGGAGTTACTGGATTATAAACAGGTGAAGAGTAATCCTTCAAAATATTTTACTAATAAAAAAGACCAGCAAAAGTTTGATGAGACCAGTGATTTTTTTGAACGCTTTGTATTGTTAACGCATCAGCAGCATTTGCTGGTGTAAATGTTCCTTATTTTATCAGTAATGGTTTTAGCAGCAGCAGCGAAAAAATAATAAATACCACACCCAATACTTTATCGAGGCGGTGTAAAAGTTTATCACTGATATATTTTTTCAGCCAGGAGGCACCAAAGGAGATTAGCATTTCCATACCAAAAATACCGCACAAGGCACCTGCATAATAAAGCCAAGTTTGGCTTGTTGAGAAATGTAAAACATTTGTCAAAGTAGCCGCAACGGCCAGCCAGCTCATGTAATTGGCGGGGTTAATAACATTCAGCATAAAACCCTTGGATGCAAGTACCCAGGGGGGTTTATTATCTGCTGCAGGAAACAATACTTTTTTATTGCTCCAAAGATTGCTGATGCCCATAATTAATAAAAATGCTGCACCGCAAATTCGGACAATCATTTCGGTAGTGCCGCCACTGGGAAATAAACTGGCACTGAAATGCCCCAGCACAATGAGTAAAATATCAGAAATAATTACTCCAACTGCCACATAGATGCCACTTTTGAATCCGTTAATAATGCTATTTTGTACTAGGCAAAAAAATACGGTACCCAGCATACTGCTTAATACTAAGCCGGTAAATAAGCCATAAAATAGTGAATACGCCATTTAAAAAAATAATCACAAATCTAATTGATAACAATAAACTGCTGTGATTTAATTGCAGGGCTTTAATTTTACATAAACTTTACTAACATGATTTCTTCTTTCAGGGAAACATTGCTTTTACTTATCTCCACACCGCTCTATGTTATTTGCATCGGGCTGGAAGTATTATTTTCATCCTTACACAACCACCACCGCTACACAAAAAAAGGGGCCTGGCAGAATTTTTATATCATGTTTGTAAATCTTTTTATTGATTTGGGTATGAGGGTGCTGGCGCTGTTTTGCTTAACAGTTATTTTTAATCACCATATTTTTCAAATACAAAATGCGGTTGTTTACTGGGTTGTATTATTTTTATTACAAGATCTGGCTTTTTATACCATGCATTCAATTGATCATAAAGTGCGTTTGTTTTGGGCAGTGCATGTAACGCATCATTCTTCTGAAGAATTTAATTTGGGTGTTGGTTTTCGTTCTTCTGTATTTGAACCGGTTTACCGTTTTGTATATTTCATTCCCATTGCCATGCTGGGCTTTGCGCCATTGGATATTTTCTTTGTTTTTTCTTTGACACAATTGTACGGAATTTTTATTCATACACAGTACATCAAGCACCTCGGTTTTTTAGAATGGTTTATGGCAACACCATCGCATCACCGGGTGCATCATGGTAAGAACGAACAATACATTGACCGCAACATGGGAATGTTCCTGATAATCTGGGACAGGCTCTTCGGCACTTTCACCCCGGAAAATGAACCGGTGGTGTACGGCATTACCAAACCTCCAAAAAATGACCGGCCGGATGAAGTGATCCTGCATGAATTCCGCAATATCCTGTATGATGTAAAACATGCAACGGATATGCGTTCTAAGCTGATGTACATTTTTGGGCCACCGGGCTGGCATCCTGAACAACACAAATAAAAAATCCACTTTAACTGATGTTGCTAAAGTGGGTTGGATAAAATTTATTACTGAATATTATTCCAGCCCAAACAATCCTTTGTTCAATGATTGCAATGTTTTTTCTTTAAATGCTCTTGGAATAAGAATAGAAATATTGTGACGGCTGCCGCCATAGCTCACCATGCGTACTGGCGTATCACCCAATGCAGTGAACAATTTCTGCATCACATCTTTTGTTTCAGTTATTTCGTTGCCAACAATACTTACAATAGTCTGGTTGCTGTCAAACTCTACCGTACCAAAGGGTTCCAGTTCTTTTATAATTTCCGGAAGGTTGATATCACTGTCAATCGTTAATGATACGGCTACTTCCGACGTGGTGATCATGTCAATAGAAGTACGGTATTTTTCAAACACTTCAAATATTTTCCTAAGGAAACCATACGCCAGCAACATGCGGCTGCTTTTTATTTTGATGGCGGTGATGCCATCCTTGGCAGCAACGGCTTTTACTCCTACACTTCCGGCCTGTTCCATAATGGTGGTGCCTTTGGCTGTTGGCTGCATGGTGTTGAGCAGCTTTACAGGTACATTGTAAAACTGTGCAGGCCATATACTTGCCGGATGCAAAATTTTGGCACCAAAATAAGCCAGCTCTGCAGCTTCTTCAAAACTTAACTGTTCAATGGCCACTGTTTTCTTTACCACTCTTGGGTCGTTGTTGTGCATACCGTCAATGTCTGTCCATATTTCACAAACAGATGCATTGCAGGCTGCGGCAATCAAGGAAGCACTGTAATCGCTGCCACCTCTTTTTAAATTATCCACTTCGCCTTTAGAGTTGCGGCTGATATATCCCTGTGTGATAAATATTTTTTTATCCTTGTTGCGTTGGAGTATTTGTGCCAGTTTCACTTTGATACTTCCTATCTGCGGCTCATCATAATTGTCGATTGTCATAAAATCTAATGCCGGGATCAGTAAATGATCAATGCCCTGGTCTTCTAAATAAACAGAAAATAATTTTGTGCTCAGCAATTCACCCTGCGCTAAAATATCTTTGTTCAAGGCTTCGCTGAAAGAAATTTTTAAAATAATATTTAGAAATTCAAAATGCTCCTGCAGAATGGCCAATGCTTTATCCAATGCAGCTTTTGTGGATACCAACTGGCCACAGAAATTTTTATAATGTTCTTCTAAAGCCGCTATCTGTTGCTTTGCAGTATTCCTGTCACCGGAAGAAAGTGAGTTACTTATTTCCACCAAGGCATTGGTTGTTCCGCTTAATGCAGACAGTACAACAATTTTTTCTTCATTGTCACTGGTGATGAGTTTTGCAACGTCATGCATTCTTTCCGGCTTTCCAACACTGGTGCCGCCAAACTTCATTACTTTCATTCAACACGATTTTTTTGATAAGCTGCAAAAATATCCGATGGGGAAATACTTTCCAAAATAATAAAAACTGCAAGTTGCTAACAGTTTTCCAGGAGTGGGAGGTTAAATTTATTGGCAAGCTGATGCAGGTCGTTAATAACAGGCAATAACAATTCCATCCCATTTTCCATTCTTTCTTTTTCCATCACCCTTTCCGGCTCACCTGGAATGATCACTTTACTATTACCGGTTATAGTGGCTGCCGAACTGAAACGCTTTATCCATTTATCCATATTCATTTTAAATTCTTCTGCAGGGCGGAATGCATCAATACGCATGGCACCAAAGAAATGGCCAATACCTTCACCCGGCATATTTTCGGGCATGGGTATATAAGCCGGAAAGGGTGGTACCCAGGGACCATAATTGGCGCCGCTTAATACAGCAGAAAAAATATCAACAATAGCACCCAGCATGTAACCCTTGTGGCTGCCATGTTCTTTATCTCCGCCAAGCGGCAACAAAGCGCCGCCTTTTTTTAATTCATTTGCATCATTGGAAGGATGGCCTTCCTGTGTTTGTACCCAACCATCAGGAGTGCCTTCATTTTTTCTTTGCAGTATTTCTAATTTTCCATTGGCAGCAGTGGTGGTGGCAAAGTCTGCCACGAAAGGTTGTTCATTTCCTGCAGGTATTGCAACGGCAATAGGATTGGTGCCCAATAATTTTTCTACTGAAAATGTAGGTGCTACCAAGGCTGAAGCATTCGTCATGGCAATGCCGATCATATCATGTTCCAAAGCCATCATAGCGTGATAACCGGCAATGCCAAAGTGATTACTGTTTTTTACACTTACCCAGCCGGTACCCACATTTTTTGCTTTGTCAATCGCTACCTGCATGGCTGCCGGAGCTACCACTAATCCCAAACCTTTATCGCCATCAATTACCGCGGTGGAGGGGGTTTCATGTACGATTGAAATAGTGGGGTTTGCATTTATTCTCCCAGCTTCCCACAGGCGGACATAGCCGCTTAGCCTTGCAATGCCATGACTGTCCACGCCTCTCAGATCTGCTGACAGCAAGGCTTTGGTTGCTGTATCAGCATTGGCTTCGCTGCAGCCTATTTGCAGAAAAATATTTTTTGTGAAGGCGAAAAGTTGCTGATAGGAATATACCAATGATATTAATTACGATTAAAAAAAATAGAATCTTACTTAATAAAACTCTTGCCCTGCCGCACTTTGGAGGCTGGGGATTAAAACTGCAGATGCCTGACAGTAAGCCCATCATTTATCAACTGTTTCAAAGAATCAATGCCGATTTTTAAATGACGTTCTACAAATAGTGTGGTTACCTGCTTATCACTTGCTTCCGTTTTTACACCTTCTGGCACCATTGGGCTGTCACTAACCAGCAGCAATGCCCCGGTAGAAATTTTATTATAAAAACCTACTGTGAAAATAGTGGCCGTTTCCATATCAATGGCATAAGCCCTTACTTTCTGCAGGTATTCTTTAAATGCTTCATCATGCTCCCATACCCGGCGGTTAGTGGTGTATACAGTACCGGTCCAATAGTCACATTCATAATCCCTAATGGTGGTGGAGATGGCTTTCTGCAACATAAACGAAGGCAGTGCCGGCACTTCTGATGGGAAATAATCATTACTGGTACCTTCGCCTCTAAGTGCTGCAATGGGTAAAATGAGATCGCCAATTTTATTACGTTTTTTCAGTCCGCCGCATTTGCCAAGAAACAACACAGCCTTTGGCCGGATGGAACTCAACAGATCCATAATGGTGGCTGCACCGGGGCTGCCCATTCCAAAATTAATAATGGTAATATTATTGGCAGTGGCGCATTGCATGGGCCTGTCTTTGCCCACCACTTTTACATTATTCCATTTGGCAAACATGTCAACATAATTGGAGAAATTAGTAAGCAGTATGTACTCTCCAAAGTTTTCTAATTTTTCACCTGTATAGCGTGGCAGCCAGTTTAGTACGATCTCTTCTTTTGTCTTCATGCTTTTATGTTTATTGATTTACTGATTTGTTCGTTTATTTGTAACAGCAATATTTGTAAAGATGCTTTCGCTTTTTAAAAACGATGGCAATAAAAGTACAGATTTTTTTTCTGCTGCATGATTAAGATTGAATATCCCCCTTATCAGCCCAAAATAAAAAAAGACGCAGGTAAAGAATTTATTTTTGATGAAGTGCGGAAACGCTGGGTGATGCTGACACCGGAGGAATGGGTACGGCAAAATTTTTTGCAGTACCTGGTGCTGGTAAAAAAATATCCTGCATCTCTGATTGCTGTAGAAAAAGAAATAGAACTGGGAGAAATAAAGAAACGGTTTGACATTGTGGTATATGACAAAAACCATCTGCCTTGGATGATCATTGAATGTAAAGAAATATCGGTAGTGCTTGATAAAAAAGTGCTGGACCAAGTGCTGCGGTATAATATTTCTTTGCAGGTACCTTACCTGGTAATTACCAACGGCAGTTACTGTTATGCTTTTGCAGCAGCAAATAATAAACTGGATGAAATAGATGATTTACCCGGAGCCTGATATTTCTATACAGCCATTATTTCTTTTTCTTTTACTTCCAGGTGTTTTTCTACTAATAAAATGAAACGGTTGGTGAGGTCTTGCACTTCAGCTTCGGCGCCTTTGGCAATGTCTTCACTCAGGCCATCTTTCTGTAATTTTTTTATTTGTTCAATCGCATCCCGGCGGATATTGCGGATAGATACTTTTCCATTTTCACCTTCGCCATTACAACGCTTCACTAATTCTTTTCTTCTTTCTTCTGTGAGTGGTGGCAGAAATAGCCGGATAAAATTGCCGTCATTTTGTGGATTGATACCAATATTGCTGGCGATGATGGCTCGTTCAATTGGCTGCAGCATATTTTTTTCCCATGGCTGTACTGAAATAGTACGGGCATCTAATACGGATATGTTAGCAATCTGAGCAAGCGGGGTAGGTGATCCATAATAATCTGCAACAATACCATCCAGCATATTGGGATTGGCTTTGCCGGCACGTATTTTAACCAACTCTGCTTCCAAGTGGGTAATGGCTTTTCTCATGGTCTCTTCCGTATCCATTTTTATCAATGCTAATTCTTCTGACATACTATTAAAAATTAAGTGAGGCAAATCTAAAGAAAAGATTGAAAAACAAATTATTTAACTCCACAAGAAAATGTTAAGCACAGGAAAATTATTACCTGAAGGAATTAAAAATAAAGGATGATTATTTTAAAAGAAAATAAGTTATTCCGCTTCAGCAATTTCTACTTCTGGAGAAAGGGTGAGTATTTTACGGGCCTTCATTAGCTTCTCTTCATTGAGCAGGCTGCTGTTGGTTTTAAACTTCTTGCCGGGGCGGCTGTAGTAAATAAGTGCAATTAAAAAGATAGCAATGGATAATAAAATTCCAATTACCGCAGTAGTGCCGAGGTTGCTGATAGAAACAGTTAAAGCAATAAAACCGATATTGGCACCCACACATAAAAGTGTTACTACCCGGTGACTAAAGCCAAGGTCTAATAAAAAATGGTGAACATGTGTCCTGTCAGGACTAAACGGTGAACGCCTGTCTAAAATACGCAAACTAAAAACCCTTAAAGTATCAAACAAAGGAACAATCAAAATAGCAAAACCAATTGCCGGGGCTGCATCAAAAGAAAGCCTAGTGGCAGGGTTGCCGGCAATATTAATGAATTTGATCACCATGATAGAATTCATCAATCCTATCAACAGCGATCCGGTATCACCCATAAAAATTTTTGCAGGAGAAAAATTATAAATCAAAAAGCCAATCAAACTGCCCGCCAGTGAAAACGCCATCACGGCATACATTAGCTGGCCTACAAAAAAGAAATAACTGCCAAATACAAGAGAAGTGACCAGGCCTAAGCTGCCAGCCAATCCATCCACTCCGTCAATAAGGTTAAAAGAATTGGTGATTACAATAACAGTGAAAAGGGTAAATACAATACTTGCCATGTGGGGAATAGGGCCGATACCTAAAAAGCCGTGCATGTGGGTGAGCTGAACCCCGCCAAATTTGATAATGATACCGGCAGCAATTAACTGCCCTATAAATTTTTTGGCCGGAGACAGTACCAAAATATCATCTTTAATACCGAGGAAAAATATCACGATAGCAGCAGCAACAAAATATTGTAATTCGGGGCTGCCAACAGGCACACCCAATAAAGTAGCTAAGATAAATCCTGCAAAAATGCCCAATCCGCCGAGTGTTGGGATCACTGTTTTATGGACCTTACGTTCGTCTGGCTCATCAAACATCTTTTTCTGCCTTGCCACCTGGATAATAACCGGTATTGCAAAAAAAGTAATCAAAAAAGACAAAGCACCACTTAATAATATGTTGTCCATGCCAGGGGGTAGTTAGTTAATTTACAAAAATGTAGTTCTCTGGGGGTACTTTCTACATTACCACATTAATCCGTGGTGCAACATAGGCAAATTAGGCCGATTTTAAAAATTTTAAAACAAAATTTTGTGCTCTGAAAATTTCTTTTACCGGCTTGATTTATTAAACGACAGAAACATATTCTTATTATAATCTACCGTATTTTTTAAAATTTATACTTTGCAATTGTCTTTAATTGAAGTAGGTTTGCCCGGTTAAAAAAAGATAAGATGCCTGAATTAAAAGAAATCGCCACTCAAGTGCGAAGAGATATTGTAAGAATGGTGCATGGTGTGCAAAGTGGACACCCCGGTGGTTCACTCGGATGCACAGAATACCTGACCGCACTTTATTTTGAAGTGATGAAACGCAATCCAGGCTTTGATATGGATGCTGTAGGAGAAGACGTATTTTTTTTAAGTAACGGGCATATTTCCCCCCTGTTTTACAGCGTATTGTCCCGTAGTGGTTATTTTCCTATTCAAGAACTGACCAGTTTTAGAAGACTGAATACCCGTTTGCAGGGGCATCCCACTACTCATGAGCATTTACCAGGTGTAAGAGTGGCAAGCGGATCACTTGGGCAAGGGTTGAGTGTGGCGCTGGGGGCAGCATTGACAAAAAAATTAAATAAAGATGACAGCATTGTTTATTCATTGCATGGTGATGGTGAGCTGGATGAAGGGCAAAACTGGGAAGCAATCATGTTTGCTGCTCATAAAAAAGTGGATAATGTGATTTCAACGATCGATTGGAACGGACAGCAAATAGACGGTCCTACAAGTAAGGTGATGAACCTGGGTGATTTGCCGGCAAAGTTTGCAGCATTTGGCTGGGAAGTAATCCACCTTGAAAATGGTAATGACATGGATGATGTGGTTAGCACTTTGAAACATGCTAAAACTTTTGTAGGCAAGGGCAAGCCGATTGTAATATTGATGAAAACCATAATGGGCAAAGGGGTAGATTTTATGGAAGGCAGCCACGAATGGCATGGAATAGCACCTAATGATGAACAGTTGGCAAAAGCATTGGCACAATTGCCGGAAACCTTGGGGGACTACTAAAAATGATTCTATAAACTTATTAAAAGCTTTCAATTTTTTGAAAGCTTTTTTATTTTTAAGGTAAAAACAAAATCACCGTAACTCAATGGCCTGATTAGCCGCTTTTCGTGCCGGAAACCAGGAAGCCAGAAAGGCAATAACTGCTGCCGTAGAAGCTACCAATATAAAATCTGTAACATCAAATTTTACTGGGAAATAATCTATTAAGAATGAACCGCCCTGGAGTTTTATCAATTTGTATTTTACCTGCAGCAGGCAGATGATAAGTGCCAGTACAATACCGGCCGCAGCGCCGATAGCCCCCAGCAGCAACCCCTCACTCAAAAATATTTTCAATATCATTGGCCTGGCGGCACCCATACTTTGCAATATGCTGATGTCTTTTTGTTTTTCAAGCACCAGCATGGTAAGGGCGCTGATCATATTGAAGGCGGCTATCAAAAGTATCAATGTAAGCACTGCATAGATCACCCATTTTTCCAGTTTCATGGTATTGTACAGGCTTAGATTTTGCTGGTATTTTGTTGGTACCGTGTAAGTGTTGCCCAATAAATTTTCCAATTGTTTTTTTAAGATTGGCACATCTGCATTGCTGTTGGTTTTTATTTCGCAGGCGCTGTATTCATCGGCTGCAAAACCCATTTGCTGCTTTACAAAATTGATATTGGTAATGGCATACTTATTATCAAAATCCTGCTGGATGGAAAAAACCCCGGTCACTTTTACATTGCCTTCGCTCAATGACTGCATTGGGTCGCTTATGGCAACTTTTCCTTTTTTTGGTAAAATGATAGTTACAACTGAAGCGGCGAAACCGCCATCTACATTTACTCCTGCGGCATTTTGTATTCCATAACCCACCACCAGGCCGGGTTCATCTGCTGTGCCGGTATTGTATTTGCCCTGTATAGTTTTGCCAGCCACACCACTTACGTTGATGTAATTATCATCCACACCTTTCAGGTAAATAATACTTTGCTGTTCGCCATTTTGGAGCAATGCTTTTTCTTCTGCAATTAATGAAATACCGTTTACTCCCGCCTGCTGTTTTATCAAATTGATCTGGGCAGCAGTCAGGGTAAATGTCTTGCCTTTTGCAGGCAATACTTTTAGATCTGTATAAAAGGAGCTGTACAGAGATTTTACCAAATCTTCAAAACCATTAAAAACACTCAGCACCAATATCTGGCAGGCAGTGGCAAAGGCAATAACCCCCACGGTAACCCACGAAATAATGTTGATGGCGTTCGCAGTTTTTTTTGCTTTAAAGTAGCGCCAGGCAAAGGTTAAGTACAATGGTTAATGGTTAATGGTGAATGGTCAATGGGCTTATTGGATTTATGAGTTCTTTACTTTCTGATTCCTTATTTTTCATTTCTTATTTCTTATTTCCATCCTCTTCCTTCTTTATCTTCTCAAACAATTCTTCCATTTTAAAAACATAATCCAAAGTATCGTCAATAAAAAATTTCAACTCCGGGATACTCCTGAGCTGATGCCGAACCCGGGTTCCCAATTCTTTTCTTATCTCTTTGTATTTTTCTTCAAATGTATGCAGCACTGCCTGGGTATCTTTCACCTGGAACATGCTTAAATATACCCTTGCCTCAAAAAGATCCGGCGTAATTTTTACATTTGAAATAGAGATCATTCCCCCATCCATCATCGTAAGCCCCATCCGGCGAAAAATATCATTCAGTTCTTCATTGAGCAACCCTGCTACCTGCTTTTGTCTTTTCGTTTCTGTCGTCATGGTTGATAATTTTTAAGGCTGTAAAAATAAGTTGTTTATTTAGTAATTCAGGGATTATGCTTTGCGGCAGGCAGGAATAAAAAAGGCGGTAAACAATTACCACCTTTTATTTTAAAATATTTTAAGCCAACAATTAATCAATATTTTCAATGATCCCTGCAATGCCCTGCCCACCACCAACACAGGCGGAAACAATGCCGTATTTTTTATTCAACCGTTTCATATCATTCACCACCTGAATGGTTAGTTTGGCACCGGTACATCCCAGCGGATGCCCCAATGCAATGGCACCGCCATTAATATTTACAATTGCAGCATTCAAATTTAATTGCCTGATCACCGCCAAAGATTGCGATGCAAAAGCTTCATTCAGTTCAATCAAATCAATATCCCCAATACTCATATTTGCCTGCCGCAAAACTTTCGGAATTGCTTCCACCGGCCCAATGCCCATGATACGTGGATGCACACCTGCACTGGCACAATTTACCAGTCTTGCAATTGGTTTCAGCCCCAGCTCATTTACCATCCGCTCACTCATCACTATCACGAAAGCTGCACCATCACTGGTTTGTGAGCTGTTGCCTGCCGTAACACAACCACCCAAAGCAAAAGCAGGTTTCAGTTTTGCCAGTCCATCAACAGAAGTATCGGGCCTCACACCTTCATCTGTATCTACCACATAATTTTTCTTTTGTTTCTTCCCTTTTTCATCCAGGTAAACCTGCTCTACTGTTATCGGTAAAATACCCGTTTTAAAATAACCTTCTTTGATTGCATTGCCAGCTTTTACATGGCTGTTGTAGCTAAAAAAATCCTGGTCTTCACGGCTCACATTGTATTCTTTGGCCACCGCTTCGGCAGTAAGTCCCATGCTTAAATAATAATCTGGTTCATCTTTAGCAATCGCATACGATGGTGAAGTTTTCCATCCTGCTGTTGGCACCAGGCTCATACTTTCCACACCGCCGGCAATAATACACTCGGCCATACCACAACGAATTTTGGCAGTAGCCATCGCAATACTTTCCAGCCCGCTGGCGCAATAGCGGTTGATGGTAATGCCCGGCGCATGAATGCCCACAGCTTTGGCAGAAATCATCCTGCCCACCTGTAAGCCTTGCTCCGCCTCAGGTACAGCGTTGCCTACAATTACATCATCCACTCTTTTTACATCCAGTTGCGGCACGCTGGCCAGCAAACCCTTAATCACATCAATGGCCAAATCGTCCGGTCTTGTAAAACGGAAACCGCCTTTTTTACTTTTTCCAACAGCAGTTCTGTAACCTGCTACGATGTATGCTTCCTGCATGATTTTTATTTTTTTGTACCCGGCAACAACGCTTTAATCAGCTTCATTGGCGTCGCACTCTTGTACATTAGTAATTTTTTCAACAATTAAGGCAGGTGCATAATGGTTGTCTATGCAACTTTCTATACCAAAGTTAGCAGTTCCTTTTAAAAAATCAAACTCAATTATATTTGCAGCACATGTATAAAATCATCCGTAAATTTTTATTTCTTTTTGATCCTGAATGGGTGCATTATTTTTCTATGAACAGCCTGCGGCTTTTATGCAGCATTCCATTTGTAAAACAGGTTATTAAAAAAATATTTCAGCCTCGAAAAAATATTCAAAATAGTGAGCATAGCCTAACTACAATATTCAATATTGAATTTCCAAATCGAGTGGGCCTCGGCGCAGGCTTTGATAAAAATGCAAAATACCTGAATGTACTGGAGGCATTAGGTTTTGGCTTTGTAGAAATTGGTACAGTAACACCGAGGCCACAAGCCGGTAACGATAAGCCAAGATTGTTCCGTCTGCTAAAAGATAAAGCACTTATCAACCGCATGGGATTTAATAATGAGGGGGTGGAAGTAGTTGCAGCAAGGCTTCGTCAATGGTCAATGGTCAATGGTCAATGGTCAATAAAAGATTCCGAAAATTTGAAGGCCCATTCACCATTCACCATTGACCATTCACCATTGATCATCGGCGGCAACATCGGCAAAAACAAAATCACCCCAAATGAAGATGCATGGAAGGACTATGAAATTTGTTTTACTGTCCTGCATCCTTATGTAGATTATTTTGTGGTGAATGTAAGCAGCCCCAATACTCCTGGCCTGAGGCAACTGCAGGAAAAAGAATCACTAAGAAAAATATTGACCAACCTGCAAATTCAAAATTTAAAATTCAACATTCAAAAACCTGTTTTATTAAAAATAGCACCCGACTTAACAAAAGAACAAATTGATGATGTAATTGATTTGGCCCTTGAAATAAAACTTGATGGGCTTGTTGCCACAAACACTACCATCAGCAGGGAACAACTGAAAACTGAAAACAGTAAACTGGAAGCAATTGGTGCAGGAGGATTAAGCGGACTGCCGGTTAAAAACCGAAGTACAGAAATTGTTCAATACATCCATCAAAAAACTAACGGACAAATACCCATCATCGCCAGCGGCGGCATTTTTACTGCTGAAGATGCTAAAGAAAAAATCAATGCAGGTGCATCACTGGTGCAGGTATGGACTGGTTTTATTTATGAAGGTCCGGCCATTGTAAAAAATATCTGTAAGGGATTGATAAGTGTGGTATAAATTTTCTCAACTCATTGTTTTTAAAATTAAAATTCCCAGCTGTTTACCGGGAATTTTAATTTTTCTTACCTGCTGATCACTATTAGTTTTTGAAGAATTTAGTTACCAAAAATGAAGGGTTATAAAAAGTAGATATTTTCAACACATAAATACCCTTGCTTAAATGCGCTACATTTATTTTAGTAAGCGTTAACCCAGTATTTAATTTAGCGTTCTTTTCAATAACCAGTTTACCGGCGGCATCATACACTGAAAAATCAGCACTGCTTGCATTTTGGAAATCCAGCACCACATTAAGATCTGTGGATACCGGGTTAGGGAATATGCCATGCGATGGCCTGGGTATTGGCAGTATCTGTACCGAAAATGCAGAGAAGCCTGTCACATTGTTTTTTGTTTGAGTATATGGATCTGTACCATTTGCAACTGCTGCAGGATTGGTTTCCCATGCACCACCAATATTTTGTGTAACATAACATTTGCTTCTGTCAAAGTCCGGAAGTTCGCTGGCAGCAGCCCATTGCAGCGAAATATTTACATTGCTTCCGCCTGCAACGGCTTCATCAATGAGCCATGTTTTGTCAACCACTTTATCTGTAATCAATGCTCCGGCAGTGCCATTGGTAAGCACTCCCTGCACTACACGAACTTTGATATCATCTGTTACATGCCCTGCATTTGCTGTGATGATTACAGGATTATAAGTGGTTGCATTTGCAGCAACAGGTACAGTTCGTGTAGCAGCCGCAGCCAACGCTTTTACAACTACATCGCCAGTGCCATTTGTAATAATGTGTGATGAAACTGAACCCGTACTGCTGGCAGCAAGTGTCAAACTGTTAGCTCCCAATGTGATGTTGCCATCAATTAAAGTAAGTGTGCCATTGATCGAAACATTGCCTCCCAACACTACACCACCTGTTCCACTCAATGTTACATTGGTTACAGTAAATGCAGGCATCGACTGGCTGCCGCTTCCTTTGAAATTAATATTTCCTGTGGCAGCGTTGAATGTTCCGTTGTTGCTGACACTGCCAAACAAATCAAGAACAGCAGCTCCTCCAATCGTTAGCGTTCCACCGTTGCTGATAGTAATATTTTTTGATGTGCCGCTGCCGGCATCCAGGTTCGGCATATTGGGTGCCGAAGATGGAATAATAATATCAGTTGCTGAAGTTGGTATGCCGCCACACCAGTTAGATGCAGTATTCCAGTCGCTGCTGCTGATACCAATCCATGTGCCTGCAGTATTTACAATAAGTGTGGCAGCGCCTGATGTAACCGAACCGCATGTGCCGGTAACTACTGCATCATAATTTGCTGCATCGCCTGCTGCAACAGCACTAAGAGAGAATGACGATGAAGCAGCACCACTGATATTCACTCCTCCTTTTCTCCATTGATAAGTTATTGCACTGCCCGTTGCCGTTACTGTAAATGTAATATTACTTCCTGCACAGGTTGTTTGCGATACCGGTTGTGTACTGATGCCAGTTGCTGCATTTACTGTTAATGTTGCTGCATTTGAAGTAACTGCTCCGCATGTGCCGGTAACCACTACATCATAAGAACCTGCGTCACCAGCAGTAACTCCGTTTATTATATTTATTATTAAGGTTGAAGTAATAGCCCCGGTAATATTAACACCAGCCTTTCTCCATTGATAAGCAAGGCCTATTCCTGTTGCTGTAACGCTGAATGTTACATTCGTTCCTGCACATACAGTTTGAGAAACTGGTTGATTGCTGATGACAACATTGCCTGTTGCCAGTGAAACTGAACTGGAAGTAACGGAACCGCATGTGCCTGTAACAACAACATTGTAGCTGGCAACATCACCGGCTGCAACGCCTGTAATTGTATAAGATGAAGAATTTGCGCCGCTGATGTTCACAGTTCCCTTGCGCCATTGATAAGTAAGATTATCACCGCTGGCATTTACAGAGAAGGTTGCATTGGCTCCCAGGCAAACTGTTTGATTTACTGGCTGTATGGTAATAGCAGTTGCCGGGAGGATAGAAAGCGTTGCAATATTTGATTCAGTATTTCCACAGGCACTTGAAACAACAACCGTATAGTTTGCTGCATCACCTGCCGAAACAGGATTGATAGTAAGGCCCGAAGAAATGGCACCAGTGATATTTGTTCCATTCTTTTTCCATTGATATGTAACAGTGCCGCTGCCACTGGCAGAAACATTGAATGTAACACTGCCACCCAAACAGGATGTTTGATTGACTGGTTGTGTATTGATAGTGGTTCCTGCAGTGATAGTAAGTGAAGCATTATTAGAAGTTACATTACCACATGAACCTGTTATCACAACAGTGTAAGTGGCTGCATCACTGGCGGAAATACTGTTGATAGAATAGTTTGAAGATATAGCTCCTGCAATATCAATTCCCCCTTTTTTCCATTGATAAGAGAGATTGGTGCCAACTGCAACCACAGTAAAAGTTACACTTCCACCTAAACAGGATGATTGGTTTGATAGTTGTGTATTGATAACGGTTGCAGCATTCACCGTTAGTGTTGCAGCAGATGAAGTAACAGAACCACAAGTGCCGGTTGCAATCACATCATAGTTGGCAGCATCAGCATTAGTAGCGCCATTGATAGTATATAATGAAGAATTGGCACCAGAAATATTTACACTATTCTTTCTCCATTGATAAGTAATAACACCGGTGCCTGTTGCAGCAGCAGTAAATGTTGCATTACCTGAGGCACATACAGACTGTGATGAAGGATTGGTTGAAATGACTGTTACCGCATTTACAGTTAATGTTGCAATATTTGAAGTAGCTGTTCCGCAACTGCTGTTTACAACAACATCATAATTGCCTGCATCAGCAGCCATTACATTATTTATTGTAAATGATGCTGCATTGGCACCACTAATATTTACGCCTCCTTTTCTCCACTGGTAAGTTAAGCTTGCTCCCGATGCAATGACACTAAACGTAACATTTGCATCAGGACAAACAGCCTGGCTTACAGGTTGCGTTGTAATATTTGTTGCACCCACAGTTAATACAGCTACTGAAGAAGTTGTACTTAAGCTGCAAGGACTTGTAACCACAACATCGTAGTTTCCTGCATTACCTGCCACTGTACTGGTAATGGTAAATGATGCAGTATTGGCACCACCAATATTTACTCCTCCTTTTCTCCATTGATAAGTTAAGCCGGTACCTGCTGCTGTTACACTGAAAGTAACATTGGTGCCTGTACATACTGATTGGCTTGCAGGCTGAATGCTGATTGCCGGAGCTATTGGGGTAACCGTAACAGTGAATGAGCAGTTTACTGTTGGCGAACCGGTTAATATATATTTTACAGTAGTAACACCAGCGTTAAAATTTTGCCCACTGGCAGTTCCGCTTCCACTGCCGGTTGTTGCCCCGGAAAGTGTGTAAGTAAATGATTGAATGGGTGAAATAACCGGATCAATATTGTTTACAATTGCAGTGCATTCGCCGGCTGTTGTATTAGCCGAAGCATTGCCCGGGCAACTGATTGTTGAGTTGCCGATGTTAAGTGTATCGTATTCATACAGACTCCAGAAACCATTTGCATCTTTTACCCGGATAGATAAGTAATGTGAGCCGAGTGAAAGGCTTGGTTCAGGAATAAGAAATGTTTGTGTAACAATAGCGCCTGGTGTTGTTATTGTCAAAGCTGTTCCGCTTCCAATGCCAGGGTCTGTATCAAAGAAATATTCTGCTGCGGTGATAATGCTCATATCAGCAGTAGTGGTGGAAATATAAAAGCCTCTCTTCTCAAATAAACCCCAAATGCCGTCAACACCTTTTGTTCTGATTGCAAGAAAATGGAAACCTGGAGATAAAGATGTTGGAAGATTAGCAGTGAAGTTTACAACAGCACCGCTTGCACCAACAGATGTTACTGTGCCGTTGCCAACTCCCGGGTCTGTATCAAAGAAATATTCTGCCGCTGTTATATTAGCAGCATCAGCAGTGGAAGATGAAATATAAAAACCTCTTTTATCATAAAGCCCCCATATTCCATCAGCCCCTTTTACTCTTATTGCTAAAAAGTGAAAACCTGCTGCAAGCGATGTGGGAATATTAGCAGAGAAATTTACAACCGCACCAGACGCACCAATTGATAAAGCAGTTCCATTACCAACACCAGGGTCTGCATCAAAAAAATATTCTGCAGCGGTAATATTAGCTGCATCTGCTGTAGAAGATGAAATATAAAATCCTCTCTTCTCAAATAATCCCCATTGCCCATCAGTCCCTTTCGTTCTTATTGCTAAAAAATGGAAACCTGCTGATAAAGATGTAGGAATAGTTGCAGAGAAATTTACGGTTGCTCCTGCTGCGCCAACAGGCAAAGCTGTTCCGTTTCCTACGCCGGGGTCTGCATCAAAAAAATATTCTGCTGCAGAAATATTAGCAGCATCGGCAGTAGTGTTAGAAATATAAAACCCTCTTTTTTCAAACAGGCTCCAAACACCAGTGGCATCTTTTACTCTTATACCAATAAAGTGAAATCCACCACTTAATGAAGCCGTTGAAATGTTTGTATTAATATTTACCACCGTGGCGGGAGTAGAAACTGCTATAGCAGTTCCGTTACCAATACCGGGGTCGGAATCAAAAAAGTATTCCGCATTTGTTATGTTCTGTGCTTGTGCCGCAGCAATTAGAAAACACATTGCCAGCATCGTTATCAGCCTTTTCATACCAAATTAGTTTAATGGTGAAAAATGGTATTTCGGCCTTAGTTATTTTTTCTTGCTTCCACCTGTACGTTAATTGTTCCTCCCTGTGGAATGGTGGGGTTGGTAATGTTCATACTAAAAACATAAGGCAGTCGGCTAGCCCTGCTGTTGGCCCAGTTGAGGCTGCCCACTGCATCATACAAAAGCCCCATGTCTTTACCATCACTTCCTGTATTGTTGGCCGGGCCTGCTGCAATGCTGTAATCAGCCAGTGCATTATTGGTACCAGCATTTGCAGAAGTTTGTGCAGTCATTTGAGGATCTTGGTTAGAAACATTTCCCCCGCTGTTTATATTGCTGTTTAATGTCCATGGATCCGCAGGTACAGAAGAAGAACCTGCCGGATAAAAAGTGACATTATTATTAAATGTGCTGAAGCTGTTTTGGTTGCCTGCATCTTTGCGAACGAATACATTATTGGTGATGGTTAAGAATCTGCAGTTTTGTGCAAACACATCCCTTACGTTAGTTGCAGTGCCAAAGAAAAGATTGTGATTAATTAAAACATTTACAGAATTTACAAAGCCTTGTATGCTTGCTCCAATACAACAGCCGGTTTCATAAAAATAATTATTCTGGAACAGGAAATTTTGATAAGTACTTCCAGCGGTGGCTAGAATCTGGTTATTGTCAAATACATTTCCTTCAAAAAGATACCCGATATAAGTGACACTACCTTGGCCCATATAAATGGTTTGCCCTCCTGTAAAATAATTTCGTATAATACGGAGATTATCAGGATGAGAGGTGTTCATGTCCAATGTACTGGTAATAACAAGGCCTTGTATTTCCGTACCGGAAGCAGAAGCACCGGTGATTATAATACCCGGAACAATAGCACTAAACGGAAGGTTTTTATTTGGACTCCAGCCCGGACCAATAACAGTAAGTTTTTTATTGGTAACTGTAAACGCAGTGTATGCATTGGGGCTTCCATGCACATATACAGTGTCATTATTATTGGAGGCATCTACAGCTGCCTGTATGGTATTAAACTGTGCCAGTGTAAATGGTGAATTGCTGACAGTACGTACAGTTGCAAACAAACTGCTGCATGTAACTGCCAATAAAATAAATAGGAAAAACTGTTTCATAAAAAAAGGTTTATGGTTAATGATTTTAGTGCAGTAAAAATGATAATTTAAAAATCTGAAAACAATCCCTTAAAACTGGTATTTTTAAAAAAAGAGGGAATAGTTTCTCAATGAGAGATTGGTTAAACCTTAGTGGTGTAAATTCTTATAATAAAAAGCAATGGCTTCGCCGAGAGAGGAGACGTGGAGCTTTTCGTAAATATGCTTGGCATGTGTGTTTACGGTATGGAAACTTAGGAACAGTTTATCAGCTACCATTTTATAACTATGGCCTTCTGCCAATAATTCTAATACTTCCTGCTCTCTTTGTGATAGGGGATTTTCTTTTTTCCGGGGGCTAAAATATTGCAATACTTTCATAGCAATACCGGGATTCATCACAGCACCGCCTTCGTACACTTCCTGTATGGCCTGTAATATTCTTTGCGGTGGATCTTTTTTTAAAATGTAGCCACTGGCACCATTCTTTATACATTCAAAAATTTTATCGCTCTCATCAAACACAGTTTGCATCAAAACTTTTATGTGCGGAAAACTTTCTTTTATTTTTTTCAACCCTTCAATGCCATTGGCATCAGGCATATTGATATCCATGAGTACCACATCAGGAAAACAGGTTTCCATATCCTTTATTACGGCGGTGCAATTCATTGCTTCACCTGCAAACTGGAGTTCAGGGCTTAAGTCAAGCAGCGCTTTCAGGCTGTCCCTTCTTGCCAGGTTATCGTCGTAGATAAATACTTTGATATTCACTATTCAAATTTAGTTTCTTATGCCGCACTTGAAATCACTAATATTAGTTAGTATTGATTTTTTTAAAAAATAATTTTACCCGGCTGCAATACTGACAAAAGGAATAACAACAGCTATGGTTGTGCCGGAACCAGGTGTTGAAGCAATAGTAATTTGCCCCTTCAATTCTTTTATCCTGTTATTCATATTCATTAACCCATTACCTGTTGCTGCCTTGCCGGTATCAAAGCCAATACCATTATCCGTAATTTCTAAAAGTAATTTTTTATCATTGATTTCCATCTTTAGACTGGCTTTTTCAGCATTGCTGTATTTGGCTATATTATTCATTGCTTCTTTGATAAGGAGCAGGATATTTTTCCTGGCATGCATGCTGATTAATGCAGCCTCTGCTTCATTGCTGATTTGGTATGTAAAGTTTATATTTTTATCACTTAACAACTCTGCTCCAAAATTTTTAATCTTTGTTTCCAGTGTTGTTGCGTTATCATCTGCATGTTTCATGCTCCATACAATATCATTCATGTTTTCCATCAGCAGCTTACTTTGTATGGAAATTTTTTGAACCATCTCTATTGCCTTTGCCGGATTTTCGGCAATGACTTTTTCGGCAATGGCTCCATAAATTTGCAGGCTGCTTAAAGAGGCGCCAATATCATCATGCAGGTCTTGGCTGATTTTGTGGCGCATATCTGCTAAATTTATTTTTTGTTCTTGAGAATAACGGTACCAAAAAAATGCGACCGTTAATAATGCAAAGGCAATAATGACCACACCCAAACGTGTATTTGCCAAATTCTGTTTTTGTTGTGCATCTTCCACTTCCAGCGAAAGCAAATGCTTTTCATTTTCCACTCCCGCTTTAAGTATTGTTTGAATTTGTGTATTGTTATTTTTTATGTTTGCCATTTCTATACCCGACTTTATTTCCAGTATATGAGAAAGTGCTGCAAATTCATTTCTACCTTTATAAATTTCAATAGCTGAGTTTAAAAAATGCAAGGTAAAAAAACGGTTGAGTGTGGGGTTTGTTTGTAAGATCTGCATTGCAGTATCTAACTGATTTCTGCAGGCAGGATAATTGTTTAAATTGTCCAGGCATTTTGCAATGCCGCCATAGCACAGCAGTTCAACATCTATGTCCTTTGAAATTTTTGCAGCCTGTTTTCCTTGCTGGTAATGCTGAAGGGCACTGTCGGTATTTTGTAAGGCTAAAAAAATATCACCGGCACTTGTATGCCCCACGGCAATCCCCCTTCCCCATTTTATTTGATATGCTTTTTGCAGGGAGAGGCGGATGTACACCAAAGCGCTGTCATACATTTTTATATTGTACCATGCTTCGGCCATATTGCCATATAAATGATGAGGTTTGGTAAGACTGAAATATTGCGGTGGATAAGGTGGTTGCCTGGTATACCGCAAACCATTTTTGTAAAAGGGAATTGCTGCTGCACTGCTGTCAAGATTCATATAAAACAATCCTAAAAAATTGTAACTGTCTGCCAGCAGCAAGCTGTCGTTAAGCGCCTGGGCAACGCTCAATCCTTTAAAACTTTCCTGCAGTCCGAGTTGCTGCAGATTGTTGTAGTAATATACCTCAGCCTGTCGGGTGATGAGAAAATAATTGAACAAAGACGGGTTTTTTGCCGGAATTTTTTCATGAATTTTATTCAGCCATATCTGGGCAGAATCGTATTGCTCCGTATTCATGTAAGCATCTGCAATAAAAAAACAGGTCTTGATGTATGTGTCATTGTCTTTTTGGGACTTGGCAAAAACAGCTTTGGCAGAATCAATCGGTGGTACCTGGGCCTGAAGTTTACAGATAAATGTGTGGGCTATCAACACTACAATAAATATATGGCCAAAGCACCTTACACTCATAAATGAAAGATAAGGAAAAGCAATAATAAAATTGGTCGAAGCAAGCTAAAAAATAAATGCTGGAAATTGCTGGCACAGTTGTGGCTGGAATTTATTTATTAAGTTCTGTCAAATGTAAAAACGATTTGCGACCATTTCTAACTATTTTATATCTTTAAATACTGGCACAAGGAAAACAATCATCCAACAACATTTATAACAAAAAAAATTACAACTATGAGTGAAGAAAAAAAAGAACAAAGCTTTCTTGATAAAATGAAAGATACGTTTGAAGACTTAAAAGACAAAGCAGAAGATGTCTGGGATGCAACAAAAGAAAAAGCAAACGAATTGAAAGAAACAGCAGCAAAGAAAATTGACGAATGGGATGGCGAGGATAAAAACCCGGATGGCACCGACAAAAGTTTTCTGGATAAAATGAAAACGAAAGCGGAAGGTGCCTGGGATGCCACCAAAGAAAAAGCGCATGAGTTTAAAGAAAAAGCGGAAGACAAAATTGAAGAGTGGAAAGGTGATGATAAAGCAAAGCCGCAGGATCAACCTGTTAAGTAATTCTGTCAAAGAATAAGGGCTGTATGATTTTCTCATACAGCCCTTTTTTCATACCTGTTGATTACTCTTTGATAAACATAATTGACTTAACTATCTCAGCACATTCAGCACCACACCTGTAAGCACAGTTACCGATGTACCTGGTGCACAGTTAACACTCTTTACAGTAGTGGTTGTATTTACAATTGGGTACCTCGGCCTTCCTGCCGGAATGATAACGGCTGATGTGGAAGTGGGCACTGTATTGCCGCCCCAGTTGCCTGCTGTTTCCCAGGCAGTATTTACATTACCTGTCCAGTTAAAATTGGTGGCAACAGGTGTGGTTTCAATTTTCCATAACTCAGTGCCATACAGGTTGTCAGTTGCAGAAAAAATAGCGCTGGTGCCCAAAGCGGTATAACCACCGGGGAAAGAACTATTAACATCCGGATAAATATCAAAACCAACTGTGCCAGCATCGGTGCCATCACTTTTCCATAATTCTGTGCCTTTATCGGAAGTTGTTGCGGTAAGGAATAATGTTTCATTAACAGCTTTAAAACTACCCATTGTGCCTGTAAAAGTTTTCACTACTACAGTCCCGGCATTAGTGCCATCAGATTTCATCAGCCTGCTACTGCTGGCACGAAAAAAGAGGGCGCCGTTTACATTAGTAAGGTTATCGGGTGAAGATGAGGAAGAGCCGGGATCAATATCCTTTACTATCACAGTCCCGGCATCAGAACCATCGCTTTTCCAGAGTTCATATCCAATATTACTGCTGTTGCTGTTGGCAGAAAAATACATTGTATTGTTCACAATCGTGATATTATTTGGATCTGAACTGTTTGTAGTAAATGTTGCGATATCCTTCACCAGGACGGTACCTGCTTCGGTACCATCGCTTTTCCATAGCTCGGTGCCATGCGTACTGTCGTCGGCAGTAAAATAAAGTGTGTTATTAAAACTTACCAGAAAATTAGGGTTGGAGGGAAGGGTACCTACCCTTATATCTTTTACCCTCACAGTGCCTGCATCTGTTCCATCGGTTTTCCATAACTCTCTATCATAAAAATTACCGGTGGTGCCATTTCCTGCAGTAAAAAAAACGATGCCGTTAACATAAGTAAAATAGGAGGGCCCGCCTGATGCGGGGCCGGCAACAATATCTTTTACCATCACTGTTCCTGCATCGGTGCCATTGCTTTTCCAAAGCTCCGTGCCAAAACCTGTGGTGGCCGCAGAAAAATAAGCGATTCCGTTTATGTTGGAAAGACCAGAAATATTAGAATTGCCACCACCAGACTGCACATCTTTTACCAACACTGTCCCTGCTTCGGTGCCATCGCTTTTCCAAAGTTCCTGACCGGAACCTGCCTGGTTGGCAACAAAAAATAAAGTGCCGTTTACATTGGTAAGCTGTGTCGGGTTTGAGTTGGTGCTGCCTGTTGCAATATCTTTTACGAGTACAGTGCCAGCGGTTGTTCCATCGGTCTTCCACAGTTCTTTTCCAACCAATCCATCATCAGCCGTAAAAAAAACAGTGTTGCCAACAGCGCAAAAATTTGATGTGCCTGAACCTGTGTTGGTGCTGTTTATATCTTTTAATAAAACAGTACCGGCATCTGTACCATTACTCTTCCATGTTTCAGGGCCGGTGGCAGTGGATGGAATACCGGGCTTATAACCATTGTAAGTAAAATACAATGTACTGCCTGCTCCATACATATTGCTAAGGCTGCCGCCGGAAAGTGCCGCAGCATTCACTTCCACTGTGCCAGCATCGGTACCATTACTTTTCCAAAGGCCTGTAGGACTGCCATTAGCTACAAAAAACAAAGTGCCGTTTACATTTACCATGCTGCCGGGATTACTTCCGGCACTACCTGCAACAATATCTTTTACCATTACAGTGCCTGCATCAGTACCGTTACTTTTCCATAATTCAAGCCCGTTGGTGCCATTGCTGCCAGCGAAATAAAGTGTGCCGCCAACATTTACAAAGTTGTAAGAGGAACTTACACCATTGCTGACACCTGGATTAATATCTTTTACCATTACAGTACCTGCATCAGTACCATCTGTTTTCCATAACTCATAACCATTGGTAACATTGTTGGCGCCAAAATATAATGTGGTGCCGATTAAGGTAAGGTTAGATGGACTGGAAGTCCCTGTTCCGGGATTAATATCTTTTACCATTACGGTGCCTGCATCGGTACCATCGCTTTTCCAAAGCTCATGGCCATTTAGTGCAGTGCCATTGGTTGCAGAAAAATAAAGTACGCCATTCACACTTGTCATGTTTGAAATAGAACTGGCTGAAGTGCCTGCATTGATATCTTTTACAAGTACAGTCCCTCCGGCAGTACCATCGCTTTTCCATAATTCCCTGTTAGCTGTAGTAGCGGTGGCCGGAGCAATAAAAAGCAACGTACCATTTACATTGGTTAATCCTGTTGGCGATGTAGTTATAGAACCGGTATAAAGATCTTTAACCAGCACAGTGCCTGCATCGGTGCCATCGCTTTTCCATAATTCAATACCTGTGGCAGTAGTAGAGGCACTAAAATACAGTGTGCTGCCGATAGCTGTAAGGTAATTTGGATTGGAACCGGTAGTAAGTCCATTAATATCTTTCACCATTACAGTGCCTGCTTCTGTACCATCGCTTTTCCATAATTCGATACCATTGATGCCATCGTCGGCTGTAAAAAATAAAGTGCCGTTTACATTGGTAAGTTTTGCCGGCAGCGAAGCCGTTTCTCCCGGGTTAATATCCTTTACCAATACAGTTCCTGCCTCGGTGCCATCTGTTTTCCACAGCTCAAAATTTGTTATGCCATCTGTTGCTGTAAAATAAACGGTGCTTCCCACTTCAGTATAATTTGCAGCACCTGTGATGGAGCCGGTATTAAGATAGTTGTATATATCTTTTACAAATTCAGGAGTCTGTGCATGCAGGTTTAATGCAAGCAATATGGCAAGTGCGGATGCAACAATATGTTTCATGATGTTTTATTAAGTGGTGGATAATTGCGGCAGGAATTATGTGTTACTCGTTGGGACCGGAAAAGAAAGATGCAGATACCTGCAGACTTTTATTATACCAAATGTAAACAAAAAAGCATTTTGTAAAACCGGCTTTAAAAATTTTGCAAGATTCTATATGTGCAGCCAGTGTCTGGCTTGAGTCCGACTGTATAAAAAAATGCCGTAATACTTCTGTATCCTTTGCAAATAACTACTGCCCTTACTTGGTTATATTTGCCAAAATATTTACAACAGCATGGAACATTTATTTACAAGCGAAAGTATTATCAGCTTTTTTGTACTGGTTATTTTAGAAATCGTTTTGGGTATTGACAATGTAATTTTTGTCAGCATCATTATGAACCGCCTTAAAACGGATGCAGAACAAAAGAGGGCAAGAATAACCTGGATGATAACCGGGATGATTTCACGGAGCCTGATGCTGATGGGGCTGGGCTGGCTGTTATCGCAAAAAGGGAAAGCTGTGTTTAGTATAGCTGGTAAGGGATTTGATCTGGCAAGCCTGGTAATGCTTGCCGGTGGAATATTTCTTATTTATAAATCGGTAAAAGAAATACATGGCAAGCTGGAAGGCGAAGACCCTAACGCTAATAGCGAAAACAGGAAAGGAATATCCATGAGCCAGGCGGTGGTGCAGATTATGCTGATTGATGCAGTGTTTTCTTTTGACAGTATCATCACTGCAGGCGGTACCGCTAAGCATGTGGAGATAATGATTGCTGCGGTGGTGATTGCGATGATCGTAATGTTTTTATTTAGTCCTAAAATTGCTTCTTTCATACACAAACATCCAACACTAAAAATGCTGGCCTTATCTTTTTTGGTTATGATTGGCCTTAGCCTGGTAATGGAAGGCTGGGACAGCGAGGCTGCAGAACATTTGCACCTAAAAAATTATATTTACTTCGGAATGGCTTTTTCGTTTGGTGTAGAAATGCTGAATATGCTGATGATGAAAAGACAGAAAAAACGCAGGGTGGTAAGGCTGAACGAACCGGTTTTAAATGAAGGCGATGATTATTCAGATGAGGCGAAGTAATGTGGCTGCCGCTATTCCGGCGGTTTCTGTTCGTAATCTTGTATTGCCCAAAGCAACAGGTATAAAATCATTTTTTAATGCCAGGTCAATTTCTTCTTTTGTAAAATCGCCTTCCGGGCCTATTAAAATTAGTTTAGAAGTTGAGTCGTTTAGAGGTTGAGAAGCCAGTTGTGGTTTGTTATTTTCATCTTCGCAGTGTGCAATAAATTTGTGTGGCTGCAATGCTTTTTTTACACAATCACTAAACTTTACCGGTTCATGTAATAACGGCAACCATGTTTGCTGTGACTGCAGCATGGCACTAATTAAAATTCCTTTCATCCGGTCGTGGCGAAAATGTTGCTTCTCTGTTCGGGTGCAAATAAGCGGAATGATTTCAGTTACACCAATCTCTGTTGCTTTCTCTAAAAACCATTCAAAGCGGCTGGCATTTTTTACCAGAGAAATAGCGATGGTAATGTTTGATGTTTGAAGTTTGGTGCTTGAAGTTTGTATAATATTTACAGAACATTTTTTTCTGTTGTTGTCTGTTATTTCGGCTGAAAACAAATTTCCTTTTCCATCCGTTAGTTGCAGTGCCTCGCCATTTTGCATTCTCAATACCTGCACTATATGCTTAGAAGTTTCCTCATTTAAAATGATAGATGAAATATTTTCCTGGATGGTTTCGATATAAAAAAAAGGTAGTGCCATAAAAATAAAAAAGAGAATGAAGAATCAAATTTAATCCTTCATTCTCCATTAAAACGGTGCCTCATCATCAAAATTCCCATCATTCATTTTACTGCCTTTTTGGATATACAATTTTGCACCACCACCCTCATCACCACTTACCGGCCTGAAGTTGCCACCGGGTATTGCAGGGCTTCCAAAGTCGCCACCATCGTTATCTTCCACAAATTTTTGAATGTGGAGTAATGCCTTTAGTTTGATCGTATCAAGACTGCCATTTCTGTGTTTTGCAATCTTCACATACGTTTCTCCTTTGTTGCTTTCACCCATTTCATTGGCAGTAATATCATAATATTCCGGACGGTATAAAAACATTACCATGTCTGCATCCTGCTCAATGGCACCGGATTCCCTCAAATCACTCAACTGCGGAATTTTAGCACCTTCTTTTCTTTTCTCCACCTCACGGCTCAACTGGCTGAGGGCAATAATTGGAACTTGTAATTCTTTTGCCAATCCTTTCAAATCCCTTGAGATACGGCTGATCTCCTGCTCCCTGTTACCATTTTTATTATCACCAGCGCCACTCATCAACTGTAAATAATCTATAATAATGATACCAAGATTATGTTTGTTTTTCAAACGGCGGCATTTAGCCCTCAATTCAAAAATATTTAATGCAGCTGTATCATCAATAAAAATCGGCGCATTGCTTAACCGGTCAATCCCTTTTTTGTACAGTTGCTTCATTTCATGTTCTTCCAGTTTGCCCCGATTAATTTTTTCCAGCCATATTTCACTTTCAGCACTCAGGATACGTTGTACTAATTGTCCTGCACTCATCTCCAAACTAAAGAAGGCAACTGCTGTTGGCTTGGTGGGATGAAGAGCTGCACTACGGGCAAGGTTCAACGCAAATGCTGTTTTACCTACAGATGGCCTTGCTGCCAGCACAATCAAATCGGTTGGCTGCCAGCCGTAAGTCAATTTATCTAATGAAGGGAAACCGCTTGTTACACCGGTAATATCTTCATCCCGATTACGCATATCTTCAATTCGCTGGATTGTTTTTACCAATACCGTATTAATGTCGTCAAAGTTTTTGCGAAGGTGATTATTGGTAATTTCAAACAGTTTGCTTTCTGCATCATCGAGCAGGTCGAATACGTCGGTGCTGTCTTCATAAGCATCACCAATAATTTCACCGCTGATTCTTATTAATTCTCTTTGAATAAATTTTTGTAAAACAATTCTAGAGTGGGCTTCTATATTGGCAGAAGAAACCACCGCATTGGTAAGCCGGCTTACATAATAAGGGCCGCCAACAATATCGAGTTCTTCTTTTAATTTTAATTCTTCTACTACCGTTAGTAAATCAATCGGCAAACTTTTTTGTGCCAGCGATGTCATGGCCCTGAAAATACGTTGGTTGGCTTCCACATAAAAGCATTCTGCTTTTAAAATTTCTATCACCGTATCAAAGGCACTTTTCTCCAGCATGATGGCGCCGAGTACAGCCTCTTCCAGGTCTTTTGATTGTGGGGGTACTTTTCCAAATACCATATTGCCAAGATCAAGGGATGGTTTTCTCCTGGTTTTTCTGTCTTTGTTAAGGTTAGTTAAATCCATTTTTAAAAAAAGTTAAACAATGTATAGTGAGTTGTTTTATTCCGAAATTGATTTCTCAGAAAGCGTATAGGCAGCATGGCAGGTGTAGCGCTTAAGTAATAACCAATTTGTTTGTTGGGCGGCTAAGGTAGAAGCAAAAAACTTCTTGTTTATTCACATCATGTTGTTATCAAGTTTTTTTACTGATTACCCACAGCCAATCCACAGGCAAAGGTAGTTTATTCACAGGCTTTCAACAGGGTTGTTAACAGCCGTTATTCAAATAAAACGGGTTTTGGTAATAATTTATTAACATGAAAAATTAATTGCTTCTATTTTTCTGCACCCAAAAAAGAAATTTTCAACTTGATTTTTTCATGCAGAAACTGTAGTGCTTTTTATTCCCTGTGTTTACAGGCTTTTTAGGGCAATTGTATCCTTAGCCCTCAATAACTATCTTTGCAGCATTCCTAAAAATAAGCAATCAATCAATGACGATTAGTTACAACTGGCTGAGTGAATATCTTCCTGAAGAAATGGAACCGGAAAAACTGAGTAAAATATTAACCTCTATCGGGCTGGAAGTGGAAAGCCTTGAAAAATATGAAGAACTGAAAGGTGGATTACAGGGCCTGGTGATTGGCGAAGTACTGGCATGCGAAAAGCATCCGGATGCAGATAAATTAAATTTAACCAAAGTAAATATAGGTACCGGTGAAACATTGCAAATTGTATGCGGAGCACCCAATGTGGCTACAGGGCAAAAGGTAGTGGTGGCCACGGTTGGCGCTACTATTTATCCTACCACTGGCGAACCAATGACGATGAAGAAAGCGAAGATCAGGGGTGTAGAAAGTTTTGGAATGATTTGCGCCGAAGATGAAATTGGATTAAGCGATAACCATGCAGGCATTATGATATTGCCTGCCGATACAAAAGTGGGTATCAACGCTGCTGAATATTTTGGTACCTACAACGATTATATTTTTGAAATTGGCCTTACCCCAAACCGAATGGATGCCATGAGCCACCTGGGTGTAGCCAAAGATGTGTGTGCCTACCTGGAGCACCATATCAAAAAAGATACGCTTGTTAAATTGCCTTTTAAAAATAATTTCAAGCCCGATAATAAGAGCCTGCAAATAAGTGTAAGTATTGAGAATAAAGAGGCCTGTCCACGGTATGCCGGGGTAAGCCTGAAGGGAGTAACGGTGGCTGATAGCCCAAAATGGCTGCAGCAAAAATTAAAAAGCATTGGCCTTCGGCCGATTAATAATATTGTGGACATCACCAATTTCATCCTGCATGAAACCGGCCAGCCACTGCATGCTTTTGATGCTGATAATATTGAAGGCAAAAAAATTATTGTAAAAAATTTCCCTGAAGCAACGCCGTTTATTACACTGGATGATAAGGAAAGAAAACTGTTTGCAGAAGACCTGGTCATTGCGAACGAAAAAGAAGGAATGTGTATTGCCGGTGTGTATGGCGGTTTGAATAGTGGTGTGAAATCAACAACAAAAAATATTTTTTTGGAAAGTGCCTGGTTCAATCCAGTCGGCATCCGTAAAACATCTATACGGCATGGCCTGCGTACCGATGCTGCCACCCGTTTTGAAAAAGGAGTGGATATCAGCAACACAGTGAATGTATTGAAGAGAGCCGCTTTGCTGATAAAAGAAATTGCCGGTGGCGAAATTGCTTCTGATATTGTAGATGTGTATCCAGAGCCAAAACCTAAAACAGAAGTTGCCATTAAATATCATTACCTGAAAAAATTAAGCGGTAAAAATTATCATGGTGATACCATCAAAAATATTTTGACAGGCCTTGGTTTTGAGATCATCAAAGAAGGGCAGGATGATATCCGGGTGGCAGTGCCTTACAGCAAACCCGACATCAGCATCCCGGCAGATATTGTAGAAGAGATTATGCGGATTGATGGATTTGACAATGTGGAAATTCCTTCTGCCATCACAATTTCACCTGCAGTGGAAACACTTGGTTTGGAAGCTGCCTGCAAGGAAAAAGTAGCAGGATATTTAACAGGTGCTGGTTTCAATGAAATTTTTACCAACAGCATTACCAATGCTGCTTACTATACAGAGGCCGTTTTGCAAACCACCGTAAAGATGATCAATAGCCTGAGTGCAGACCTGAATGTAATGCGTCCGGCAATGATGGAAACGGGATTGGAAAGTGTGGCGTATAACCTGAACAGAAAAAATAACGACCTGCAGTTTTTTGAATTTGGTAAAACATACAGCACCACCGAAGCTGGAAAATACCAGGAACAACAGCATGTAAGTTTGTATATTACAGGCAAAAGAAATGCAGACGGATGGAAAGCCAAAGCTGCTAAAACCGATTTTTATTTTGCCAAAGGAATTGTTGAAAAAATAATGTCTTCACTGGGTATTAAAATTTCTGGTTATTATATTATAGCAGATGAAAAGCTGGACAGTGCAGTAACCGTTGCAGTGAAAAATGAATTGATAGCAACCTTGGGAACTGTCAATAAAAAATCGCTGGCGCAGTTTGATATTAAGCAACCGGTTTTTTATGTGGATATTAACTGGGATGCAGTGGTGGGTTTGCATAAAATACAAAAAATATCCCATGCTGAAATTGCTAAATTCCCGGCAGTGCAAAGAGATCTTGCCATCGTGGTGGATAAAGCCATTGCTTATGAGCAGGTGGAAAAAGCAACAGCCGCAGCAAAGGTAAATAAACTGCAATCGGTGAATTTGTTTGACATTTTTGAAAATGAAAAACTGGGAGCCAATAAAAAATCAATGGCCATCAATTTTACTTTTTTGGATGAAGAAAAAACAATGACAGATAAAGATATTGATGTGATGGTGGGCAAGATTATAGCATCTTACGAGAGGGAATTGAATGCAGAGATCAGGAAATAGTTTGCCCCCATCCCCTAAAGGGGAATTATTTAAAGAGACTAAAAAATTGATAACTAAATCCTCATTGTTAGTTTAGGGTGATGATAGTAAATGGCGACATTAGAAAACGATATCAAAAGGGTGCAGGATAAACTTCAGCAATTGCTGAAGCAGTACCTGTTGCTGCAAAAGGAGAATGAAAAATTGCAGGGCTCTGTAAAAAAATTGCAGAGCGAAAAAGAAATCCAGTTGCAGCAGGTGGAGCAACTGCAGCAGCAGGTAGGCATCTTAAAATCGGCGGCTGGCCAGATGAATGAAGCGGATAAAAAAATGTTTGAAAAAAATATCAACCAGTACATAAAGGATATTGATAAATGTATCACTTTATTAAGCGAATAATATTATGGCAGAAGAGCTGATACCGGTAAATATTGTAATTGGCGATCGAACCTATCGCATAAAAACACTTGCCAGTGATGAAGAGGCGATACGCCGGACTGTAAAAACGGTGAATGATAAAATTGTGGATTTTAAGACCCAGTTTGGGGGAAAAGATATGCAGGATTATATTGCCATGGTAATGATATGGTATGCTACCCAGGTAAGTACAGATAAAGATCCTTTGGTTGAAAAAGAAATGATTGCCGCCCTGACAAAAATTGAAGAACAGTTAGACAAAGTTTTATAAATAGGCAGCGATAAAAATCAAGTGATTTAGAAATTAAAAAAAAGGCACCCTGCTGTAGCGGATGCCTTTTTTAATTTATCAGGGTTGCCCACCCTTGATGTTTCATGAGTTTAATAACTTTTTAACCGTATAATTTAAATAGTTTCATAAGGATTATCAGCAACTGCTAATAATGAATATGGAAATTAAAACGGGACAAACACTAAGGTAAAAAAATGACGGAGATAAGATTACCCCCGTCTTACCCTAATAAAACCTTAAACCAGCAAAAATTTTAAAGCTTAAACAAGTCCTGTCAGCGTAAACTGGTCAAGCAGCGGTTAAGCTTTTGGCATATCAAAAGGATTTAAATTTCTTAGGTACTTAGTCTTAAAAATTATAGCTAACAAAGTTCCTGCTGTCAATATATTTTTAAAACTATTTATGATTGATTGTTATTAATTTAATCTCTTGCTAGATAAGTTTCCAATACTATGCCAAAGAAGAAAAATGTGGAAAACTAAGAAAGCCTGGTTGGTAAAATTTATTGCCGGGCATTTTTGTATTGTGCTGCAAAGCCCCATTTTATTACCTTTGCCCACATTTATTAAAGATAGATAGCAATAAAAAATATGTCAGGCAAATACAAAGAGTACCAGCAGCTGAACTTACCCAAAATAAGCGAAGAGATATTGGCAAAGTGGGAATCCTCCAACGCATTTGAAAAAAGTGTAACCCTAAGAGAAGGACATCCTCCATTTGTTTTTTATGAAGGGCCGCCGAGTGCCAATGGTATGCCGGGTATCCACCACGTAATTTCAAGAACATTGAAAGACCTGGTATGCCGTTATAAAACCATGCAGGGCTTTCAGGTAAAACGTAAGGGCGGATGGGATACTCATGGATTGCCGATAGAACTGGGCGTAGAAAAAGAATTGGGCATTACAAAAGAAGATATTGGGAAAAAAATATCAGTAGAAGATTATAACAAAAAATGCCGTGAAGTGGTAATGCGTTTCAAAGATAAATGGGACGACATTACTAAAAAAATGGGCTATTGGGTTGACCTCAATAACCCGTATGTAACTTTTGAAAATGATTACATTGAAACTTTGTGGTGGTGCCTGAGTGAGTTGTACAAGAAAGGTTACCTGTATGAAAGTGTAAGCATACAGCCTTATTCGCCTGCAGCCGGTACTGGGTTGAGTTCACATGAATTGAACCAGCCAGGTACTTACAAAGATGTTAAGGACACAAGTGCAACAGTAATATTCAAGTTGTCTTTAGAGGGAACAAATGAAAGCCATCCGCTATTGAATAAATTGCTTGATTCTTTGATGAATGGTTCGGAAGATATCACTAAAGATAATGGGATTGGGATAATGGCCTGGACCACTACGCCCTGGACATTACCATCCAACCTTGGGCTGACCGTAGGGCCCAATATTGACTATGTGTTGCTGCAAAGTTTTAATCCATATACCTACTCATCCATCAATGTTATCCTGGCAAAAAACTTAGTTGGTAAATATTTTAAGGATGGAGAAACTAGTGATGAAGACTTTGAGAAAATTTCAGGAATGATAGTTGAAAACACTCTTCCAAATTCTAAAGCAATAAATCTTCCATGGAAAATAATCAGCAGTTTCAAAGGAATTGAAATGGAAGGTTTGCAATATGAGCAATTGCTTCCCTTTGAATCAAATACGCTTGAAATAATTGAAGAATTAACTCCCGGCGCTGTACCTTTTAGAGTAATAACCGGAGATTTTGTTACTACCGAAGATGGTACCGGCATCGTTCACACTGCCCCTGCATTTGGTGCAGATGATTACCGGGTAGGTAAGAAAAATAACCTGGGTATTTTAACACTGGTAGATAAAAGAGGAAGATTTTTATCAGGAGTAAAAGACGGCGTATTTCTTTATGGCGATGAATATGTGAAAGAAGATTACCTGAAAGACGATGAGAAGAAAGCGGAGTTTGAAAAGCAGAAAGAAATATTAGAAGCGAATGGCAAAATAAAAGACCTCAAAAAATATTTAAGTGTTGATGATAGGATCGTGTTGAAACTGCAGGAAGAAGACAAGCTGTTCAAAAAAGAAAGATACGAACATACTTATCCGCATTGCTGGCGGACAGACAAGCCTATTTTGTATTATCCTTTGGATGCCTGGTTCATCAAAACCACAGCAGTAAAAGACAGGATGGTGGAACTAAACAAAACCATCAACTGGAAACCTGCAGCCACCGGTACTGGTCGCTTTGGCAACTGGCTGGAAAATATGGTGGACTGGAACCTCAGCCGCAGCCGCTTTTGGGGAACACCATTACCTATTTGGAAAACAGAAGATGGCGAAGAAGAGAAATGTATCGGCAGCATTGAAGAATTAAAAAGTGAAATAAGAAGAGCTGCTGAAGTATTAGGTGGCGAAACCAATAAACATTATTTGCATGAAGGCATCCTTGATTTACATAAACCTTATGTAGATGAAATTACTTTGGTAAGCCCTTCGGGAAAACCCATGCAGAGGGTTCCTGATTTAATTGATGTTTGGTTCGACAGTGGTGCCATGCCTTATGCCCAATGGCATTTTCCTTTTGAAAATAAAGAAACATTTAAACAAAATTTCCCGGCTGATTTTATAGCCGAAGGCGTTGATCAGACGAGGGGATGGTTTTATACTTTGCATGCCTTAGGCGTTTTGCTGTTCGATTCTGTTGCATACAAAGCTGTTGTAAGCAATGGTTTGGTACTGGATAAAAACGGCAACAAAATGAGCAAGCGTGTTGGCAATGTGGTGGATCCTTTTAGTACCATCAACACTTTTGGTGCAGATGCCACCCGCTGGTATCTCATCACCAATGCCTCGCCGTGGGATAGTTTGAAATTTGATGAAGAAGGGATTAAAGAAGTGCAGCGTAAATTTTTTGGCACTTTGTATAACACCTACCAATTTTTTGCATTGTATGCCAATGTGGATGGGTTTGCTTTTAAAGAAGCTTACATCCCTGTAAAAGACAGGCCGGAGATTGACCAGTGGATTTTATCTTCCCTCAATTCATTAATAAAAAATGCAGAACAAAACCTGGATGACTACGAGCCTACCCAGGCAGGAAGAGCCATCGAAGAGTTTACCGATTCTTTGCTCAGCAACTGGTATGTTCGCCTTTGCCGCCGCCGTTTTTGGAAAGGGGAATATGAGCATGATAAAATTTGTGCTTACCAAACCTTGTATGAATGTTTGGAAACTTTGTGCCGCCTGATGGCTCCGATAGCACCATTTTTTGCAGACTGGTTATTTGGCAATCTAAATGAAATGACCAATCGTTTTACTACCGAGTCGGTACACCATCTCAACTTTCCGAAGGCAGATGAAGCCGTAATTGACCTGGACCTTGAGAAGCGGATGCAACTGGCACAGGATACCTGTTCCCTGATATTGTCGCTGCGGAAAAAAGTAAATATCAAAGTACGACAGCCTTTGCAAAAGGTATTTATCCCTGCCATGGATGCCGGTATGGTAAGCAGGCTGAAAAAAGTGGAGGAGATAATTAAAGCCGAAACAAATGTGAAGGAGATAGATGTTTTAAGCAGTGATAATGATTTTATTAAAAAGAAAGCGAAGGCAAATTTTAAAACACTGGGTAAAAAGCTGGGAGCAAAAATGAAGTGGGCTGCAGATGAAATTGCCAAATTTGACAATGCCACTATTGACAAAGTTTTAGAAGCAGAATTTATTTTAAACGCTGATTACCAAATAAAAAATGAAGAGCCGGTTGCAATCACTGCTGAAGATTTGGAAGTATCAACCGATGAAATACCGGGGTATGAAGTGGCCAACAAAGGAAGCTTAACAGTCGCTTTAGACATCAGCATCACCCCCGAACTGAAAATGGAAGGCGATGCCCGTGAGTTTGTAAATAAGGTGCAGACAATCAGGAAAGAAAGCGGTTTTGCCCTTACAGACAGGATAAATGTGGAGGTATTAGAAAATGCTGAGCTGCAACCTTCATTAATTCGATATAAAGATTATATTTGCGCCGAAATTATGGCTGATTCGCTTGCTTTTATGACCGTTTTAAACAGCGGCATTGAAGTTGATGTGAATAATGTCATTTTAAAAGTGAACGTCCTTAAAACAGAACAGTAGTATGGCAACTAAGAAGCAAGCCCCGGCAAAATCGGCTAAAACAGCGAAGCCTGTTGTAAAAAAAGCAGTAAAAGCTGCAAAACCAGCACCTAAAAAGGCAGTGAAGGCTGCTACTGTAAAAAAAGCAGCTCCTAAAAAAGTAGCTCCTAAAAAAGTGGCACCGAAAGTGGCTGCTAAAGTTGCCAAGCCTGCTCCTAAGCCTGTAAAAAAGCCGGCTAAAGTAGAAGTGAAGAAGGCGGTTGCGCCTAAGAAAGTAGTAAAACCGATTGCGAAAGCTCCGGCAAAAAAATCAGCCCCTGTAAAAAAAGCCCCTGTACAAACAAAAAAAATTGTGAAGGTGGCAGTAAAACCAGTACCAAAAATCATGTCTAAAAAAGAAGCGATAAAAAAACCGGAAGCTAAACCCGTGGTTGCAGTAAAAGCAAAGCCAGTGGCAGAAGTGAAGGCAAAAGATATTAAAGTACCTGCTCCAAAGCCAGTGGTGATTCCAAAAATTTCTACCAAAACTGTTCGTAAATATCAGCCCGATTTTACAAAGTCTGTATTGGATAAAGCACAGCTAGATCCGGGAGCTCCTTCACTGCGTTACAGCGATAATGAATTAATAGAATTCAAAGAACTGATTCAGCGCAAACTGGAAGCGGCAAAAAAAGAACTTACTTACCTGCAGGGATTAATTACCCGGAAAGATGAAATGGGTGGAGACGAAGGTGATAACCGCTACATGACAATGGAAGACGGAAGCTTGAGCATGGAAAGAGAGCAGTTGAGCCAGATGGCCAGCCGCCAGATTACTTTCATTGATCACCTGGAAAAAGCATTGATGCGTATTGAAAATAAAACTTACGGCATCTGCCGTGTAACGGGTAAGCTAATCGACAAAGCCCGTTTACGTGCCGTGCCACATGCTACTTTAAGCATCGAGGCCAAGATGGGCTCTTCCCGATAATCATTTCAGTTTAATATTATTTACAGGAGAATGGGAAACCATTCTCTTTTTTTATGTGGCAAAAAAATGATTTGATCAAGATGATTGGCTGCTCATTAACATCCGATTAGAAAAGTAATTTTGTTGTTTAGAATATAATGGTTTTATATTTGCAACCTTGTTACAATTATTAAAATCAACAAAATGCTCAAGAATTTTTTTATCCTGCAAAGTTTATTTCTTTTGATATTAAGCGGTGCAGCTTTTGCAGCCAATAAAAATGATGGCCCCGCCATTTTGCATGGAAGTTTTATTGGTCAGGTAAAAGATGCTAAAACAAATTCCCTCATTGCAGGTGTATCAGTTTACTTTGCCGATTTAAAAGTGGGAGGTACCACAGATGAAAATGGGTTATTTGAAATCCGCAACATTCCTGAAGGAAAACACCTGGTGGAGATTTCACACATTGGGTACAGCACTATTGCAGATCAGGTAGATATTATTGGGGAAACAAAAAGGGATTATTTATTGGCAGCGTCTGTAGTAGAAAATAATGCAGTAATCATCACCGGTGTGGGTGCAGCCACTCAACTAAAAAAATCACCTTTCCAGGTATCGTTGCTGCGTAAAGAAGAGTTGCTGCAAACTTCCTCTTTAAATATCATCGATGCATTAACCAAAAAACCAGGGGTGTCTTCCTTATCTACAGGGCCTGCTATTTCAAAACCAGTAATACGTGGACTTGGGTACAACCGGGTGTTGACAATTAACGATGGTGTAAGGCAGGAAGGCCAGCAGTGGGGCGATGAACATGGAATTGAAATTGATGAATCGAGTGTAAACAAAGTAGAAATTTTAAAAGGCCCTGCTTCACTTATTTATGGCAGCGATGCCATTGCCGGTGTTATCAATATCATCACCAATGTGCCGGTAGAAAATAATACCATCAAAGCAAATATTTTAAGCAATTATCAAACTAACAACAATGCAAGGTTGCTGAATGCAAATATTGCTGGTAATGTAAATGGAAT
>JANMJU010000187.1:0-7187 GCA_031371545.1 Chitinophagaceae bacterium | reverse complement strand
GTTTTGCAGGAATGTCGGCTGCCTGTTTTTTGGCAAAGTCAGGATGGGAGGTAACGGTGCTGGAAAAAAACAGCACTCCCGGTGGCAGATGCAGACAATTAAAAGAAGCAGGTTTCACATTCGACATTGGGCCTAGCTGGTACTGGATGCCGGATGTTTTTGATCATTTTTTTAATTGCTTTGGAAAAAATGTTTCCGACTATTATCAATTAAAAAGATTAGATCCATCTTACAGAGTTTATTGGCCGGATGGCATGATGGATATACCAGCCGATTACGCCGCATTGAAACAATTATTTGAGAGTATAGAACCCGGCAGCAGCAAAGCTTTGGACAAGTTCATGAAAGAAGCTGCTTACAAATACGAAGTGGGCATTAATAAATTAGTACACAAGCCCGGCCAGTCTGTAAGTGAATTTGCTGATTGGGATTTGGTAAAGGGGCTGTTTAAATTAGATGTGTTTACTTCTATGAAAAAACATATCAGCAAATATTTTAAACACCCTAAGCTTCAGCAATTGCTGGAGTTTCCTGTTTTATTTTTAGGAGCATTGCCGCAAGATACCCCGGCCTTGTACAGCTTGATGAATTATGCTGATATAAAATTAGGCACCTGGTATCCGCAAGGCGGCATGTACAAAATTGCAGAAGGCATGTACACATTGGCAAAAGAACTGGGAGTGAAATTCTTATTTGATCATGCTGTTGCAGAAATAAAAATTGCTGATGGGGTGGCAAAAACAGTGTCAGCAAAAACCATCAATGGCAATATTTCATTTGAAGCAGATGTGGTAATTGGTGGAGCCGATTATCATTTTGTTGAAACCAAATTATTGCCCGAAGTTTACAGGACTTATACAAAATCATATTGGGATAAAAGAGTGATGGCTCCAAGTTGCCTTTTGTATTATGTGGGATTGAATAAAAAACTAAACAACGTATTACACCATTCCCTATTTTTCGACACTAGTTTTGAAGTGCATGGAAAAGAAATTTATACAAAACCCTGCTGGCCTTCCGAACCTTTATTTTATGTAAGTGTTACATCTGCTACAGATGATACAGTTGCTCCCGATGGTCATGAAAATCTTTTTTTTCTGATTCCTGTTGCAGCAGGATTGAGCGATGATACAGAAGAGTTGAGGGAAAAATATTTCGACCATATTGTGAGACGTTTTGAAGACAAGATTGGCCAACCGATAAAGGATGCCATTGTTTATAAAAAATCTTATTCTGTAAGTAATTTTATAGAAGATTATAATTCCTTTAAAGGAAATGCTTACGGACTGGCCAATACATTAATGCAAACGGCAGTATTGAAACCAAGCTTGCGAAGTAAAAAAGTGGCAAATCTATTTTACACAGGCCAATTAACAGTACCAGGGCCAGGAGTGCCGCCCAGCCTGATTAGCGGAGAAGTGGTGGCAAAAGAAGTGATAAAACATTTTGATAAATAATTCATCATTGTAAAATAAAATTCAGAAAAAAGCAATGGATCTCTTTCACGAATTGAGTCAGCAATGCAGCAAAGCAACTACAAAGAAGTACAGTACTTCTTTCAATAGCGCCATTAAATTACTGCACAATGATTTGAGAAATCCTATTTATAATATTTATGGTTTTGTGCGTTTTGCAGATGAGATTGTAGACACATTTCACCAGCATGACAAAGCAAATTTGCTGGCTGAATTTAAAACAGAAACCTACAATGCCATTGAAAGAAGAATCAGTCTCAATCCTATTTTACACAGTTTTCAGCTAACAGTAAATCAATATCAAATTGTACCTGAGTTGATAGAAGCATTTTTTCATTCGATGGAAATGGATCTCACCAAAGCAACGTACAGTTGCGAAGGTTACAAAGAATATATTTACGGCAGTGCAGAAGTGGTTGGCCTGATGTGCCTTTATATTTTTTGCGAAGGCAACAAAGAAATGTACAGCAAATTAAAACCCTACGCACAATCGCTGGGAGCAGCTTTTCAGAAAGTAAATTTTTTAAGGGATGTAAAATCAGATTATCAGCAACTGAGCCGCACTTATTTTCCCGGAGTAGATTTCGATAACTTTACAGCCTGTGTGAAAAAACAAATTGAAGATGATATTGCGGCAGATTTTACAAAGGCTTACGAAGGCATTGTGCAATTACCGGCAAAGGCAAGGTTTGGTGTGTATGTGGCCTACAAATATTATTTGTCGTTGTTTAAAAAAATAAAAAAAACGAATGCAGAAAATATATTGGATCAACGCATCCGCATACCAAATTATGGCAAAGCGTTGATTGTAGCAAAAGCCGGCGTAAGACTGCAGTTTAATATTTTATAAAAATTTCTTTAGCATGGATGTGATTTTAGTAGATGAGCAGGATAACCCGGTTGGCACAATGGGCAAAATGGAAGTGCATGAAAAAGCCTTGCTGCACAGGGCTTTCAGCGTTTTTATTTTTAATACAAAAAAACAAATGCTGCTGCAGAGAAGGGCCATTGAAAAATACCACAGCGCAGGATTATGGACCAATGCCTGCTGCAGCCATCCCAAACCGGGAGAAGAAACAATAGCAGCAGGCCAAAAAAGATTGCAGGAGGAAATGGGCTTTACCACCAGCCTGCAAAAAGCATTTTCATTTACCTACAAAGCTTCTTTTGAAAACGGGTTAACAGAACATGAATTTGATCATGTGCTGATTGGCTACTTCGATGACCACATAGAACCCAACCCTCACGAAGTATGCGACTATGCTTTTATGACAATAGAAGAAATTGAAACAGACATACAACTGCATCCTGCCAAATATACCGAGTGGTTTAAGATTGCTTTACCAAGACTGGTAACGTTTATCAACAGCAGCAACTGATAAATTCCTTTCAACATTATTTTGCTCTACTTTTGTTGCGGTACAAAAGAAATACAATGCATCCAAAAAAAGCAATCATCATAGGCAGCGGTGTCGCAGGCATGGCAGCAGCTATAAGGCTTGCTGTGCAGGGCTTTGAAGTAACTGTGTATGAAAAAAACAGCCAGCCCGGCGGCAAGCTTTCTGCTTTTGAAAAAGATGGTTTTCATTTTGATGCAGGTCCATCCTTATTTACCCAGCCACAAAACATAGAAGAATTATTTACACTGGCTAATGAGCCAATAGAAAAATATTTCACCTTCCAACCAGTTGATATTGCCTGCAAATATTTTTATGAAAATGGCAAAGTTGTGCAGGCACACACAGACAAAAATTTATTTGCAGAAGAACTGAAAGAGCAGCTGGATGAAAAACCGGAAGCCCTCATCAAATATTTAAACCAGTCGGAAAAAGTGTATGAAAATATCGGCAGCATATTTTTAAATCATTCTTTACACAAAAGAAAAACCTGGCTGCACAAAAGGATTGGCAAAGCATTGGCCACTATAAAACCTACTCATCTCTTTGAGTCGTTACATCAATACAACAGTAAAAAATTTAGTTCACCAGAAGCAGTACAATTATTCGATCGCTACGCCACCTACAATGGCAGCAATCCCTACAAAGCCCCCGGCATGCTGAGTTTGATACCGCACTTAGAACAAAATCTCGGCACCTTTTATCCGGCAGGGGGTATGATCAGCATCAGCACAGCTATCTATAATTTAGCATTGGCCAAAGGAGTGACCTTTCATTTTAATTCTCCTGTACAACGTATCATACATCATGAAGGAACCGCAAGGGGTGTGGTGGTGAATGACGAAAATATCAATGCAGACATTGTAGTAAGCAATGGCGATATTTTCTTTACTTATAAAAATCTGCTGGGCAACTTTCACAAAGCAAAAAAGATTTTAAAACAGGAGCGAAGCAGCAGTGCCATTATTTTTTACTGGGGCATCAAAAAACAATTTCCTCAACTGCAACTGCACAATATATTTTTCAGCAACAATTATCAACAGGAATTCAACAGCATTTTTAATAAGCAAGAAATTTTCAACGACCCAACAGTGTACATCAACATCAGTTCTAAAATGGAACCTTCGCAGGCACCAACTGGAAAAGAGAATTGGTTCGTAATGGTAAATGCGCCTGCCAATGTGGGGCAAGACTGGACAACTCTGAAAGAAAAACTCCGGAGCACCATCACCGTAAAGCTTAGCCGCATATTAGGCGAAGACATAACAGCACAAATAGAAATAGAACAAACACTCGACCCGGTAATGATTGAAGAACAAACTGCTTCTTACATGGGCTCTTTGTATGGCACCAGCTCTAATTCAAAGTGGGCGGCCTTTTTACGCCATCCTAATTTTACGGGCACTATCAAAGGATTGTATTTTTGTGGTGGCAGTGTACATCCAGGCGGCGGCATTCCCCTCTGTTTAAAAAGTGCTAAAATTGTAAGCGATCTTGTTGCTGCAGATTCAAAAAAAAAAGACATTAAACTGTCATAACTGCAATGAAACAAATTTCAAAAGTCCAGATTGCTACCGTTGTTGCCGTATTGTTTCATACTGTTGGAATAGTTGGGATACTTTTTTTTAAAAGCGATCTCATCATCCGCTGCACCCCTGTCAACCTCTTGCTTTCATTTGCATTGCTCATCTGGACACAGCAGGAAAAAAATATTTTCTTTTGGATATTTGCAGCCACAGTTTTTATCATTGGTTTTTCTGTTGAAGTGGTTGGTGTAAACACCGGCTGGCTTTTTGGCAATTACAATTATGGAAATGTCCTTGGCCCCAAATTATTTCAAGTACCTTTTATTATCAGCATCAATTGGTTCATCATTATTTTTTGTTGCGGCATCAGTACACAAACTTTATTGCAACGAATCATCAAACCGCTGGAAACAATAGCTGCAGTACCATCCTTCACTTTAAAAACGATTGCTGTCATTTCAGATGCCGCTACACTGGCGGTGCTGTTCGACTGGCTGATGGAACCGGTGGCAGTAAAACTTGGTTTCTGGCAATGGGAAGGCAGCAATATTCCGCTTTACAATTATGTTTGCTGGTATATTATTAGTCTTTTATTGCTCTTGCTTTTTCACTGGTGCAGGTTTCCGAAGCAAAACAAATTTGCTGTAAATTTGTTACTTATACAAATTATGTTCTTCCTTCTACTAAGAACATTTTATTAGACTAAGCAATCATGAACTGGCCAATATTTATACTCATTACACTCCTTACCTTCTTCATCATGGAAGGAATTACCTGGCTCACCCACCGCTATGTAATGCATGGATTTTTATGGTATCTCCACCAGGATCATCATCAGAAAGAGCCTGGCTTTTTCGAAAAAAATGACGCCTTCTTTTTGATATTCGCCATCCCCAGCTGGCTCTGCATCATGCTTGGTTTGCAGCAGCAACGATATTGGGTAGCCGCCATCGGGTTTGGTATTGCGCTGTACGGACTGGCTTATTTTATTGTACACGAAGTCATCATTCACCAGCGTTTCAAATGGTTTACCAGAAGCAACAATTCCTACATACGCACCATCCGCTGGGCACACAAAATGCACCACAAACATTTAGACAAACACGAAGGTGAAAGCTTCGGCATGTTGATGGTAGCAAAAAAATACTGGGACAAAGTTAGAGAAGATAAGAAGCGAAATACAAAAGGATAAATACTTTTAACCAGCATTTGTTCTTATGATGGCATCCGGAAGTTTATACTGCGTACAAAGCATCACTTACTCTTATTCCGAATATCAGTTTGGATCTTTAATCACAACCTCTGGGGTTGTTTCGATTTACATTGTATTATCAATTCCGACTGTAGTTTTAGCCAACGCAATCTATCATCTATAAACTCCCGGCAGCTAAACTAATACCCCTCAACGCCTTTCCAAATAAAAAATCCAAAATTTTCAGCAACATCTCTCTATAAGCAATGTACAGCCGGTTAAATTAGTAACTCCCTATTTGGGGAAATTTTTCAACAACATAAATTGTTCAAACAAAAAAAATAGTTGATCCGCAAAGCAGGAAAATCAATAAAATTCAATAAAAGCAGTTGTTAAAAGGATTGGTATGATTAATGCATTTTCAATGGTATTATTTACTTCATCATTTAAAATTAAATTCATTATGCCCATCGTAACCATTCTGCTCGTCCTCATTGTTGTTGGGGTTGTCCTTTGGCTTATTAATAGGTATATCCCCATGCAGAGTACCATTAAAAACATTCTCAATGCGGTTGTTGTAATCGTAGTTGTAATTTGGTTATTAAAAGTATTTGGAGTGTTGGGCAGTTTGCAAAACCTGCATACCTGATTTATTCACAGCAGCATTTCTAAATTGGGCTAGTATGTTAGCTCAAAGCAATAAAAAAACCTTGCAGTAATTAATGCTGCAAGGTTTTTTATAAAGTATCAAGTGGTCCCGGCGAGAATCGAACTCACATCTAAAGTTTAGGAAACTTCTATTCTATCCATTGAACTACGGGACCAATACAATTTTGAATTTCGAATGCGGAAAAACGAATTTAGAATTGCGGCTGCAAAAGTAACGAACTACACAATAGCTTCCAACACTCATTATTAATCGTCATTCCCCATTCGCAATTCGTAATTCCCAACGTCCTATCTTTGCCATCCAAAAAAATTTGATTATGAAGTGGTTGAATCCAATTATTAAATACCGCCTCTGGATAGGTATTGTACTGCTGGCACTGGCAATTTTTACCAATATACAAGCCGGCTTCTGGCCATCTTTTGTATTATACCTGGTGGCCGTAATATTAATTGTGGGACATTTTGTTTTTGGCCCCATGCGCCTGATACAGGAACACATGGAAACCGGCAACCTGGAAGGTGCTAAAAAAGTAATTGATTCCATCTGGTTTCCCAACTTGTTGATAAAGCCCATCCGTTCTGTTTACTTTACCGTAAAAGGCAACCTGGATATGGCCAACCAGAATTATGAAGGAGCAGAAAAACACTTGAAAAAAAGCCAGGAATTAATGAGCAGTGGAGGCTTACTCGGCGATCAGATGAAGCAAGCCGAAGGTGCCAACAAATTACAACTCGGTATGCTGGCCATGCAAAAAGGGGATATGAAACAGGCAGAAAGCTACATCCGTGGAGCCATCCGTGCAGGCCTGCCTGATAAAGAAAACCAGGCGGCAGCATTTTTACAACTCTCCTCCATCATGATCAACAAAAGAGAATTTAGGGCAGGCAAAGATTTTTTCAGAAAAGCAAAAGCATTAAAACCCACCAC
>JANMJU010000105.1:0-9201 GCA_031371545.1 Chitinophagaceae bacterium | reverse complement strand
TCGGTACGGAGATCTACTTTCCAGTTGATAATTTTATTGAGATAATCAATTGCTTTTTCATAATCGCCGCTGCCAAAATAAAGACAGGCAATCTTGTAATAAAAAACCAATATCCGGTGACGGTCTAAGTAAAGTTCATATGCTTGAATCTGCTTTTCAATGGCAGGGATTGACTGCAATCCTTCTGTAAAACTGCCTTCCAAAAAATGTTTATTGAAAAAAGAAATCGTTTTGTACACAAAACACTGGATGCGGTTATTGGCACTGCTCAATACAATATCACTGTTGCAAAAATGTTCAAACTTAGCCAGTGTTTCTTTTAGCTTCTGGTGATTGGCTAAATTAAAATGAGCCCCCATCAGGTTGTGCATTCCCTTTATATAATGCGCTGTTTCAATCGCCAGCATTTGTGGTTGCTGGTCAAAAAGATCAACCCATTTTTGAGTGTAACGGTAGTACATCAAAAAATCCTGCCGGATAAAAGCATACCAACAATAAGTTTGAAACAGGAAAAGTTTTTCATAAAAACTTTTACAAATCGCCGGATCAAAATTAAATTTGCTGTTAAAGAAATCATTTACTTCTGCTTCTTCTTCCTTGTTGCGGCAAGGGCCATTTTTAATATACCAGCTGTATAATTGCAGGGAAAGATTTGATAGCTTAGATACCAGCACCAGGCTGTCATTTACACCATCTGCCTCTTCACTTAAATGATCGGCCCGGTCCTTCATACTTCGGGTGATGTACAATGCCTCGATATTTTTCTCAAAAAAAAGTACCTGTTGCAGGTGCGTCAGCTGGTTATTTTTTTTAGCCAGTTCTTTTACTTTGTCCAGTACTTTCAGGCTTTGCAGGTACAGTCCTTTGTTGTATAATATCCGTGCATAATCCATTTGCTCATGCAGGGCTATGTCAATATTTTTTTCATCAATCAGCCGTAGGCTGCTCAATATTTGTTTGTACAAATGTGCCTTCAGGTTACTGAGCTGCTGTTTTTTTATGCTTTTGTTTTTGTTCAGCAGGGCGGTCTCATCATAAGTATCCATTTTGTCAAGCGCATCAAACAACTGAACGGTTTTTAATTCTTCAGAAGAGGAATTACGGTTGGCATACAGCTTAAAATTGCGCTTTTCACTTTTTTCAAGCGTCTTTATCAACTGAAACAAGGTATCTGTACTGCGGTTGGGCATCGTAATTTAGTTTCTTTAAAATCCTTATCTGGTCTGCCTTTCAGGGCTATTTTAGGTGTTTATATGGCGTAATACAACCCATATTTTGATCCTTTAAAAGGATATTATCTGTCTAAATTCGTAAGCGCTGTTAATTATTGTTGAGTGCTTATGCTAGCATTGATACAAAAGTAATTAACCGCTGTTACAAAAAAACAATTCTATGCCAGCAAACAAAGTACACATTTTTGATACCACTCTCCGGGATGGCGAGCAGGTGCCGGGCTGTAAGTTGAATACAAAAGAGAAAGTAGAACTGGCATTAAAGCTGGAAGCCTTGGGTGTTGATATCATCGAAGCAGGCTTTCCTATTTCAAGCCCTGGTGATTTTGAATCGGTATCACAAATCTCATCCGTTATAAAAAATGCCACGGTTTGTGGATTGACAAGAGCAGTTCAAAAAGATATTGAAGTAGCTGCAGAAGCATTGAAAGATGCAGTTCGTCCAAGGATACACACCGGCATCGGTTCTTCCGACAATCATATCAAATACAAATTCAATTCTACAAGAGAAGAAATTTTAGAACGGGCAGTTGCCGCAGTAAAACTGGCAAGAAATTTTGTTCCCGATGTGGAGTTTTATGCAGAAGATGCAGGCCGTGCCGATTTGGGATTTTTAGCAAGGTTGGCCGAGGCCGTTATTAAGGCAGGCGCTACCGTTGTAAATGTTCCTGATACCACCGGTTTTTGTTTGCCACATCAGTATGCAGAAAAGATTGCTTACCTGGTAAACAATGTAAGCAATATTGATAAAGCAATTCTTTCCTGTCATTGTCACAATGATTTGGGTTTAGCTACTGCAAACTCAATAGCAGGTGCTATTGCAGGTGCCAGGCAAATTGAATGTACCATCAATGGTATCGGCGAAAGAGCCGGTAATACATCGCTGGAAGAAGTAGTGATGGCGATAAAAAAACATCCGGAGTTAAATCTTTATACCGGTATAGATGCCACACAATTGTTGCCAATGAGCCGCCTCGTTAGTGATACCATGCGGATGGTGGTGCAGCCAAATAAAGCAGTGGTTGGCGACAACGCTTTCTCTCATTCCTCTGGTATTCACCAGGATGGATTTTTGAAAGAAGCAACTACTTACGAAATTATTGCACCGGAAGAAGTGGGAGCAGACACTTCTAAGATTGTATTGACAGCAAGAAGCGGAAGAAGTGCATTGGCATATCGGTTCAAAAATTTAGGCTACGAATTTAACCGGGATGATGTAGATACTTTATATGGATGCTTCTTAAAAGTGGCAGACAATAAAAAAGAAGTGCATGATGCAGATTTAAAATTATTGGCAGAAGAACATTTACAGGTGCATGCGTAACGGGTCGGGACGCTTTAAGCGGCCTGAACCATAATGAAAAGCACATTGAATACCTGCTGAGTATTAAAGAAGATATTCTTTATTATGAAACGGCTTTATAAATTTTTAATCTAAACCTTATATAGAAAACTACAATTAAAAAAAATGAACACATTAAAATCACCATCTGATAATTTTAAATACTTTCCCTTAAATAGTGGAGACGGTAATAATTTCATCCCTTCAGGGAATGGGGGTACTTTTTCCATTACAGTTATTCCGGGAGACGGTATTGGCCCGGAAGTAACCCAGCAATCTGTAAATGTATTAAATGCCATTGCTCAAAAATTCGGGCACCAGTTCAACTACCAATATTGCCTTATGGGGGCTGTGGCCATTGATAGCACCGGCAATCCGCTTCCCGACGAAACAATTGAAGCTTGTTTGAATAGTGATGCAGTTTTGTTTGGCGCCATCGGTCATCCAAAATATGACAATGACCCTACAGCGAAAGTGAGACCAGAACAGGGTTTGCTGAAATTAAGAAAAGTATTGCAGTTGTTTTCCAATATCAGGCTAATTACAACTTATCCATCACTGCATCATTTATCACCGCTAAAAGAAAAGCTGTTGGCAGATGTTGATTTTGTGATTTACCGGGAGTTGGTTGGCGGCATTTATTTTGGTGAAAAGAAAACAAACGAAGACCAGACATGGGCATCAGACGGATGTGAATATACCAGCGAAGAAATTGAAAGGATAGCTCACCAGGCTTTTAAAGCAGCCATGCAAAGAAGAAAAAAACTCACACTGGTTGATAAAGCAAATGTGCTGGAAACTTCCAGGCTCTGGAGAAAAGTAGTAAAAGAAATTGCTTTGCAATATCCCGAAGTGGCGGTTGATTTTTTATTTGTTGACAATGCGGCGATGCAGATCATCATCAATCCAAAACAATTTGATGTAATTCTTACGGAGAATTTATTTGGTGATATCATCAGCGATGAAGCAAGTGTAATCAGTGGTTCGTTAGGCTTGTTGCCTTCTGCATCGGTTGGTGTTTCCACTGCTTTGTTTGAACCCATACATGGGTCTTATCCGCAGGCTGCAGGAAAAGATATTGCCAATCCATTGGGTTCTGTTTTATCCACCGCTATGCTGCTCGATTATATTGGCTTGGCTAAAGAAGCAAAGCTGGTAAGGGATGCAGCACAATGGACAATTGAAAATATGTTTGTTACAAAAGATATTGACCCAATCAATTTTTATTTCACATCTACTGTTGGTGAACTGATTTGTGAATATATTCAGGGCAGGGTGTCTGGTGTATTTAGCCAGGAAAATGTGGAGTTGAGAAAATCGACTATCATATAATAAGTAGCATCCCGAAAGGGTGTTATCTCTTAGCGATGGATAAAATCATTGCAGGATGAATAAAGAAACAATAGCACAAGAGTGCGACGCAACGATGATGAACAATAGTTTAATGTTGGGTACAAAAAATTAATAAGAAAATTAAAATTCCCGTGTAGGGGATAGGGGTATGGCAGAATTAATCAGGGATTCGAAAGTATTAACGCAGGACGAAACACAACCTGCAGCGCAGGCAATGCTGTATGGCATTGGTTTAACGGAAGATGATTTAAAGAAAGCACAGGTTGGTATTGCAAGCATGGGCTACGATGGCAACACCTGCAACATGCACCTGAACGACCTGGCAAAAGTGGTGAAGCAGGGTGTGTGGAATAATGATTTGGTGGGATTGATTTTTAATACCATCGGCATCAGTGATGGTATTAGTAATGGAACCGATGGCATGCGCTATAGTTTGGTGAGTCGTGATTTGATTGCCGACAGTATTGAAGCAGTATGTGGCGGATTTTATTATGATGGATTGATTGCATTACCCGGTTGTGATAAAAATATGCCCGGCTCCATTATGGCAATGGGAAGATTGAACCGTCCTTCTATCATGGTGTACGGCGGAACGATTGACCCGGGACATTATAAAGGAGAAGACCTGAATATTATTTCTGCTTTTGAAGCATTGGGAAAGAAACTGGCGGGTACCATTACCCCAGAAGATTTTAAAGAAGTGGTGAAACACAGTTGTCCGGGTGCAGGTGCCTGTGGTGGCATGTATACCGCCAACACGATGGCAAGCGCCATCGAAGCAATGGGGATGAGTTTGCCTTATTCATCCAGCAACCCGGCATTGAGTGAAGAAAAGAAAAAAGAATGTATGGATGCAGGAAAGGCAATAAAAATTTTGCTGGAAAAAAATATTTGTCCAAAAGATATCATGACAAAGAAAGCATTTGAAAATGCAATTGTTACCGTGATGATTTTTGGTGGAAGCACGAATGCTGTGCTGCATTTAATTGCCATGGCAAAAAGTGTGGATGTGGATTTAACACAGGAAGATTTTCAACGCATCAGCGATAAAACACCCGTGCTGGCTGACTTTAAGCCAAGCGGAAAATATTTAATGCAGGAATTGCATGCTCATGGTGGCGTGCCTGCCGTAATGAAGTACCTATTGAAAAAAGGATTATTACACGGTGATTGCTTGACAGTAACTGGTGAAACAGTTGCAGCGAATTTAGCAGGTGTTCCTGATTTAAACTTTGATACCCAAAAGATAATTTATCCTTTGGAGCAGCCATTGAAGAAAACCGGACACCTGCAAATCCTGTATGGCAACCTTGCAGAGAAAGGAAGTGTTGCAAAAATTAGTGGCAAAGAAGGCGAACGTTTTGAAGGGCCTGCAAGGGTATTCAATGGAGAGAAAGATTTAGTGTCAGGCATTGCAAGCGGCCGTGTTAAAAAAGGTGATGTGGTAGTAATTAGAAATGAAGGGCCAAAAGGAGCACCGGGTATGCCGGAAATGTTGAAACCAACGAGTGCCATTACTGGTGCAGGTTTGGGAAAAGATGTGGCATTGATTACTGATGGAAGATTTAGCGGCGGCAGTCATGGCTTTGTTGTGGGGCATATTACACCGGAAGCTTTTGAAGGTGGGTTGATTGCATTTGTGGAAGATAATGATGTAATTGAAATTGATGTGGCAACAAAAAAGATGACATTGAAAGTGAGTGATGAATTAATTGCTGCAAGAAGGGGTAAATGGCAGCAACCAAAATTGAAAGAAACAAAAGGGGTGTTGTATAAATATGCGATGTGTGTAAAAGATGCATCACAAGGTTGTGTAACAGATGAAGCATAAATAAAAATGACAAAAACTTATTTCATAGAACTGGCGAATTACAATATCTGGGCAAATGATATTGTATGCAGTTGGCTGGAGCAGATAAGCGATGAGCAATGGAAGCAGGAAGTAGTCAGCAGTTTTAATAGCATACAGGAAACTGTATTGCATTTGATTAGTGCTGAGCATATTTGGGTGCAGCGTTTAGATAAATTAGAAAAGACAGAATGGCTGGCATCAACATACAAAGGCACAAAAGAAGAACACATTGCTTTGTGGAAACAGGCATCTGCCAATCTTAAAAAAATGGTAGTTGATTTTGATGAAAATAATTTGCCGGTGAAATTTGATTTTAAGCGAATCAATGGAGAAGTAAATACATTGAAATACTACCAGGCATTTGCACATGTGTTTAATCATTCAACCTATCACCGGGGACAATTGGTAACAATGCTGCGGCAGGTTGGTTTTACAAATGTTGGGTCAACAGATATGTTGGTCTTCTGCAAATTTTAAATTGTAACGACGGACATAAATTTTTTTTATGGAAACACTTGAGTTAAAAGAAGAAAAGAAAATTCAAAAAACAACTGCCAGCATCAGCGGCAGCGAAGCAGTATTGGATGCATTCCTTAACGAGAATGTCACAACCATCTTCGGTTATCCGGGTGGTGCCATTATGCCCATCTATGATGCTCTTTATGATTATAATGACCGGCTGGAACATATACTCGTCCGTCATGAACAAGGTGCCATACATGCTGCACAAGGCTTTGCAAGAGCAAGTGGCAGAACAGGGGTGGTGTTTGCAACAAGCGGGCCTGGTGCAACAAATTTGGTTACCGGCTTGGCAGATGCAATGATTGATTCTACTCCGGTGGTATGTATCACCGGACAGGTGTTTGCACATTTATTAGGTACAGATGCTTTCCAGGAAACGGATGTGATCAACATAACAACACCCGTTACTAAATGGAATTACCAGGTAACTGATGCTACAGAAATTCCTGCAGTGCTGGCAAAAGCATTTTACATAGCAGGCAGTGGAAGGCCGGGACCGGTGTTGATTGACATTACTAAGAATGCACAGTTGCAAAAATTTGATTACGAAGGATACAAAAAATGTGATCATATCAGGAGCTACAGGCCTAAGCCGATTGTGAGAAAAGAATATGTGGAGCAGGCAGCAAAGCTAATCAACGAAGCAAAGAAGCCTTTTGTAATTTTTGGCCAGGGAGTTATTCTTGGTAAAGCAGAAAAAGAATTCGAAGCCTTCATTGAAAAGGCCGGTTTGCCTGCAGCATGGACCATCATGGGTATGAGTGCGATTCCTACAGATCATCCGCTGGGGGTGGGTATGCTGGGAATGCATGGAAACTACGGCCCTAATTTATTGACGAATGAATGTGATGTGCTGATTGCAATTGGAATGCGTTTCGATGACCGGGTTACCGGGCGCTTAGATAAATATGCCAAGCAGGCAAAAGTGATTCACCTGGATATTGATCCTTCTGAAATTGATAAAAATGTAAAAGCAACCGTGCCGGTTTGGGGCGATTGTAAAGAAACATTGCCAATGCTAACAGCGTTGATTAGCCCAAAAACATATCCTGTATGGATGCAGCAATTTCATGACTGTGCAGCAAAAGAAAAACTGACCTGCATCGAACCTGAAATGAATCCTGTGGATGAAATATTATCAATGGGAGAAGTGATAAAAGCATTGAATGAATTGACAGAAGGCAATGCTATTATTGTTACGGATGTAGGTCAGCACCAGATGGTAGCCTGCCGCTATGCAAAAATGAATGAGAGCAAAAGTAATATTACCAGTGGTGGTTTGGGTACCATGGGCTTTGCATTGCCAACAGCCATCGGTGCAAAATACGGAGCGCCGGAAAGGACTGTGATTGCAATTGCAGGTGATGGCGGCATTCAAATGACCATACAGGAATTGGGTACTATCATGCAGTTCAAGCCAAATATAAAAATTATTATTTTGAACAACCAGTTTCTTGGAATGGTGCGCCAGTGGCAGGAACTGTTTCACGAAAAAAGATATTCATTTGTTGATATTACCAGCCCCGATTTTGTACAGGTAGCAAATGGCTATCACATCGATGGACAAAAAGTGGATGACCGCAGTAAATTGAAAGCCGCATTACAAACCATGCTGGATCATGACGGAAGTTATTTATTGGAAATAATGGTGGGCAAAGAAAATAATGTATTCCCGATGGTGCCGCAGGGCAGGGGCGTATCGGAAATTGTATTGAGCAAGGAAGAAATTTAAAACCAGGTTATGCAAAAGCAAGAATATACAATAACGGTTTATACAGAAAACCAAATTGGTTTACTGAACCGTATCGCTATTATTTTTTCGAGAAGAAAAATTAATATCGAAAGTTTAAATACTTCTCCAAGTGAAGTGGACAGTGTGCATCGTTTTACAATTGTCATCAATGAAATAGAAGATGTGGTGAGAAAACTTTGCAGGCAAATTGAGAAGCAGGTAGAAGTGTTGAAGGTTTATTACAATACCAATGATGAAATTATCTGGCAGGAGCTTGCGCTGTATAAAGTGCCGACAGATATAATTGCAGAGGAAGTAAAAGTAGAACGTTTGCTGAGCCTGCATGGTGCAAAAGCAGTAGTGATTAGAAAAGATTACACCGTATTTGAAGTAAGCGGACAGCGTGACGAAACAGATAATTTTATTAAAGTATTAGAACCATACGGCCTCATTGAATTTGTAAGAAGTGCAAGGGTGGCTATTATTAAAGACAGTGATGGCTTTCATAAAAAACTAAAAGAGTTTGAATACCGGGAGCCTGGTGAAGATGTTTTGGAGAATGAATTTTTAGATAAGAATGAGGAAGTGTTTAGTATGTAATAAGTGGTAAGTAATAAATTGTGAGAGTTGGGTCAATAGAAATACAAAAGTACAAGTGAGTGACACAACGATGTTGAACAATGTTGATGTTGCTGGTAACATAAAAATAAAAACGTAAAATAAAAACAATGGCAAACTATTTTAACTCTTTATCATTAAGAGATCAACTCAAACAATTAGGCGTTTGTGAATTTATGAACCGCAGCGAATTTGCTGATGGCGTAACTGTATTGAAAGGAAAGAAGATTGTAATTGTTGGTTGCGGTGCACAGGGACTGAACCAGGGTTTGAACATGAGAGATTCAGGGTTGGATATTTCATACACATTGCGTAATGAAGCGATTGATGAAAAAAGACAATCATGGAAAAGTGCTACTGAATATGGTTTTGCGGTGGGTACTTATGAAGAGTTGATTCCTTCAGCAGACTTAGTATTGAACTTAACGCCGGATAAACAACATACGGCGGTGGTAAAGGCGATCATGCCATTGATGAAAAAAAATGCTACACTTTCATACTCTCATGGTTTTAATATAGTGGAAGAAGGAACGCAAATTCGTAAAGATAT
>JANMJU010000091.1:0-3013 GCA_031371545.1 Chitinophagaceae bacterium | reverse complement strand
TTTACCTTTCAGTTCTGGCAATACCAGGCCGATTGCTTTTGCAGCACCGGTGCTGTTAGGAACGATGTTGGCTGCTGCTGCCCTTGCCCTGCGAAGATCACCTTTTGGATGTGGTGCATCCAAAGTATTTTGATCGTTGGTATAAGCATGAATGGTAGTCATGATGCCCTGAACAATTCCAAACTGGTCGTTCAAAACTTTTGCCATTGGCGCCAGGCAGTTGGTAGTGCAGCTTGCACAGCTGATGATGGTTTCGCTGCCATCAAGGATGCCGTGGTTTACATTAAATACTACTGTTTTTAAATCGCCGGTGGCCGGTGCAGAGATCACTACTCTTTTGGCACCTGCGGTGATGTGTGCTGCTGCTTTATCTTTATCAGTAAAGAAGCCGGTGCTTTCAATCACCACATCCACATCATGGCTGCCCCATGGAATTTGTGAAGGGTCTTTTTGTGCATATATTTTTATTTCCTGTCCATCTACAATAATCGCATTGTCGGTAGAAGTAACTTTTTGATCAAAACGTCCTTGGGCACTATCATACTTTAATAAATGCGCCAGAACTGCCGGGCTGGTTAAATCATTAATAGCAACTACATCTATACCCTGCATGTTATAGATTTGACGGAACACCAACCGGCCAATGCGGCCGAAACCATTGATGGCAACTTTAACTGTACTCATAATTTTGTCTTGTTTTATGTTATTTTGAAACGGGGCAAAGGTAATGATTCGTGCATAAAAAAAGTTCCATATTTATTTATGGAACTTTCGGGATAGGTAATTTTTTTATAATTTAATTTGTGGTGAATAGTTTTTCATCCACGGGTTTGTTTACTTCTATTTTTTCAAAATTAAGTTCACCATTTGCTGTTCCATTAGTGTGGGCAAAAATAAATCCGTCTGCTGTTGGTTTATAGTTTGAAAAAGTTGTAGACATTTCTTTTTCTTCCCCGCCAATTTTTCTGATGCCGGATGTTTTAATGATATAGTTGGTTTTAGTGCTGATGAAATAAGTGGTGACAGTACCGTTTTTAAAAGTGGCTTTCACTTTATTACATTCTTCTCCTTCGGCAGTTTCTTTGCCCTGTAATTCGAGCTGGGTGCCTTTTTCTTTATAATTATTAAAAGCGTTCTGGATATCCAGCTGAGGTGCAGCCGCTTTTACCTGGTCATCAGCCCATGCCTCCGGAGTGGTCTGTCCGCCAAAGGGCATAAAGCCCCAGCCCAGTGTGGGTGTGTTGATTTGGTAGCCAGTCATGCCCATAACAGAAATGTCAACCCGCTGCCCCACCAGGTGCGATTTTGTAACGGTAATGCCAACATCCTGTCCGCCGGCATTCATACTGCCTTCCATTGTTAAAGTTTTAATGGAACTTAATTTTTCTTTGCCGCCCAGGGCTTCAATGTTTTTGTTTACCACTTCATCAATCGTTTGTGCTTTGATGCTTAAAAGTGCAGCGATTGCAAGGATGCTTAGTTGTAACTTTTTCATTTGTTGTTTTTTATTGATTGATTATTCTGGTTTGTATAATTTGGCATCGATGGGTTTGTTGATTTCTATTTTATCGAAAGTGGTACCGCCAACGGCTCTTCCTTCGCCATTGGGATTTTTCATTTCAATATTGCTTGGAAACATGATTCCATCTACTGCTTTATAATCATTGTACATTGTATATATTTCTTGGGGCTCTGTTCCTTCTTTTCTTCTTCCGCCACCAAACATGCCGCCTCCTTTTGCCGAAGATTGGGTGATGAGATAATTGCTGGCATCAATCCAGTAAATAGTTTCTTTGCCGGCTTTAGTAGTTAATTTTATTTTGTAACAGGTATTGCCGTTTACAGAATCTTTTCCCAACAGTTCAGCTTTGTGTCCTTTGGCAACATAATCAACCAGTGGCCCTGCAATGTCCAGTTCTGTTTGCATACCAGCCACTGCTTCATCGGCCATTTTGTTGGGAGTTGGCGAACGCATTGGGATGTACGACCAAGCTTCTTTTTCCGTTACCAGTATAAAGCCATTGGTACCACCCATTTCAAATTCAGTGCGGCTGAGTTTTCCCTGTTCTTTGGTAATTTTTACGGTTACTTCATTGCCCATCATTTCCCTGCTGCCTTCCATGTAAATAGATTTGATGGAAAGCAGTTTATCCTTGCCCCCACGGGCTTTTTCATATTTTTCAATTATGTCATCTACTGTTTGTCCGCTGGCAAATTGGGCTGCTACCAAGAAGAGTACCAGCAGGCCAAATAAAACTATATTTCTCATCGGCGTGATTTATGAAATAAAGATAGTAGAAAATAGTAGCCTGAAAAATTAAGTTGATAAAGGGCAAAAAATAATGATGAGTCAAATAATTGATTGCTTAAAGTAAATGCTAAAGCAGCTTACATTTGCAGCAACTGAAAAGAATATCATGGCACAAAAAATAACCGGGCAAATTGTTGACATCCTCAACAAAAAAATATTTGATGGCGAAGTGGAATTTGATAACGGAAAAATAATATCCATCACTCCTCTCAACTCCTCAACCCCTCAACATCTCAACTATATTCTCCCCGGCTTTATCGACAGTCATGTGCATGTAGAAAGCAGCATGCTGGTGCCATCTGAATTTGCAAAACTGGCTGTAGTACACGGCACGGTGGCCACCATCAGCGATCCACATGAAATAGCCAATGTATGCGGCATAGAAGGAGTGGAGTTTATGATTGAAAATGGCAACACAGTCCCATTCAAATTTAATTTTGGAGCACCCAGTTGTGTGCCTGCCACTATTTTTGAAACTGCCGGTGCTGCATTGGATTCCGCAGCAGTTGATGCCCTGCTGCAGAAAAAAGAAATCCTTTACCTGAGTGAGATGATGAACTTTCCCGGCGTGTTATTTAATGATGAGGAAGTGATGAAAAAAATTGCTTCAGCAAAAAAATACGCCAAGCCTGTAGATGGCCATGCGCCTGGATTGAGGGGAGCTGATGCTAAAAAATATATTGATGCCGGCATCAGTACCGA
>JANMJU010000089.1:0-3663 GCA_031371545.1 Chitinophagaceae bacterium | reverse complement strand
ATGGACGAAGAAGATAATAACATCGGCATACAGCTGGGCTGCAATGGTATTGTCCATATTTTATTTGAACCAATTAATGGAGCGCAGGAAAATAATCCCATTACATTGCTGGAAAAAGTTTCAGCACAAACTACAGCATCCGTTTTAGTAACGCTGTTTTCTCTTGATAATAGTTTGCAACAAATCGGTACATGTTTACTTGCAGCAGTAAATAATAATTATGGAAACATCAACGATCAATCATTGAAAAGCAAAATCGAAAATGATATTGCAACTGTTTTTGAAAACAATATTTCGCTGATAAAAGATTATCCGGTAATCGGCAATAAAAAATTATCCGCATTTATTGAATTGGTAAAACCTCCTGTTGAATTGATAATAGCAGGTGCAGGCAATGATGCTTTTCCATTGGCGCAAATAGCATCTGTGTTGGGTTGGCATGTAACGGTGGCAGATGGAAGAAAGACACATGCAAATACAAAACGTTTTTCAACTGTGAAGCAAATTATTGTTGCAAAGCCTTCAGAAGCATTGCAGCAGATCAGCATTCATGAACAAACAGTTGTTGTATTGATGAGCCACAACTATAACTACGACCTGGGTATGTTAAGGCTGCTAATAAATACTGATTGTAATTACATAGGTGTACTTGGCCCAAAAAAGAAATTAGAAAAGATGCTGAATGAATTGATCCAGGATGGAGTTAACATCACGGAAGCACAAAGACAAAAAATTTATGGTCCTGTTGGGCTTGATATTGGCGCAGAAACTGCAGAAGAAATAGCACTCTCCATCATGACAGAAATAAAAGCGGTACTGGCAAAAAAAGATGGCTCCACACTCCGGAATAAAAAAGGCTTTATTCATGAGCATAACAATGTTGTTCATTCCACTCCTCAATTATCATGACGGTATGTTTATTGTTGGCGGCTGGCAGTTCATCAAGAATGGCCAAGCCAAAAATGCTGTTATTATTTAATGGCAAAACATTACTACAGCATGTTATTGATGAAACTAAAAAAGTAAATGAAAACAAACTGCTTGTTGTAACGGGCTGTTATCATTCTTTATTGAATGAAATATTATTACAACAGCAAATTGATTTTATAGAAAACCAAAATTGGGAAGAAGGTATGGGCTCATCCATACAAAAAGGAATTACATATATCATTCAACACTGCCACAACGTAAACAGTGTTATTATTTTAGTTTGCGATCAACCGTACATATCTGCTGCTCTGCTGGATGAATTGATTGCAGTAAAACAGCAAACACACAAAGGCATCATTGCATCTGCATACAATGACACGACAGGAACTCCCGTGTTGTTTGATGAAAAATATTTTGAACAGCTTGCTTTATTGAAAGGGCAATACGGGGCGAAGAAATTAGTACAGCAATTTAAAAATGATGTTGCAAGCGTTGTCTTTTCTTTAGGGGAAGTGGATATTGATACGAAGGAAGATTATGACCGGCTTTTTTAATACAGATGTGCCATTTTTATTCGTATCACTCTGAGTCTTCCCTTCATAAAATTAAAAGTATCCTGAATAACGGTGGGCTCTGCTATGCACTTATCCTGCCCCACTGAAACCGGCCTGGGAATTCTTAAATTTTAAGAGAAAACTCCAAGCGGAATAAGTAGAAGACATTTCAGCGAAATAGGTTCAGGGGCACCACAGTACTTATGCAGTACACCTATTCATCTTATCAGTACATCTGTAAAACTGCCTTCTGTGATATTCACCTTTGCGGCACCGGGTGCAGTGGCCACTTTACCAGAGAAGCTGCCGCTTGCACGTCCGTTGGTTATTTTGCTGATGGTAACCACAGCAGCAGACGACTCTAAATAATGTATTCCACCAATGAAACATTCAAATTCAACAATGGAATAGGTTTTTGCTTCCACAAGCGGGGCGGTAACACGAGCCTCAAAGCCATCACTGTTTGAAGTACGTACTCCTGTCAAAATGAAATAACCAAGAGCGTTGATAAATAAGGGATCCACAGAACAGCCGGTAAGACTGATTCTGTTCCAGTCGCCTGTATAAGAATAAACCACCCCGTCTGCCTTAAATGACAGCACCGGTGAAGGTGCCGGAGTTGAGCTGTCTTTCTTACAGCTTCCGCACAGGCAGCATAAAAACAGGAAGGCAATTATATGCCAGCTTTTTTTTTGGTTTATCATTGTTTGTATTTTTTGTTGTATAAACCTACTGCCATATGATCAAAATTCATAGCAAACCCGGAGTTTTAATTACAGGCAGTATTAAAATACAAATAGCAGTGTATGGTTTGTGTGCTCAGCTTTGGTTGGTGAAAAACAGTATCACCGGCTCATTAAAAAAAGATGAATCATTTTATTCAGGAGCATTTTATCTGTCATCCCTATTTCCAACATCTGTTTTCAAAGCTCTGTGTGTTGGCAAACGTTGCGATTGTTGAGTTGGATTTATTTTACTGCATGAATGGTTTTTGTATTTGTAAATAGTACGCTGGCTTACGCTTCGGCCGTTGGTCGGGAGGAGCAACGACGGCCTATGCTGAGTAGCTTATTGCTTTTAATGAAATGCCAACAAAGGTGAAGGGTTCGTTGTATTTCCGTTTTGCTTTTTTAGAATGTTGTCCGGTTTTAAATAGGGATCATCTTACCATTGTTGAATAATAATACCCAGTTGCTTATCCATTATTGCGAATTCTTTTGCTCCCCATGGACGAAGTGTAATTTCGCTAAGATTTGGGTGCAGAAACTCAGGGTGAGATGAAGTTATTCTTTTGTATACTTCTTCAATATTAGCCGTTACAAGTCTAAATTCAGGATTGTGCTCTTTTGCTAATTCCTTATTTTCAAAAACGTTTATACGTAAACCATCCTTTTCGATTACACAAAATGGATTCTCAGATTTTAATTCATCATGTTCAATTTTGAAGTCAAGGCAATTTATAAATAGTTTTAAAGCGTCTTTGATATCTATGTAAAATACATTTGGAACTAACTTTGTAAAAGTCATAACTGATATAATTTAAGTTTTCAACTTTATGTTATTGTTCTGGTGCCTCCCCTACAATGCCTCCCAACTCATAAATATGCAAAAGTGGTTTCGCCTCTATGAGATTGTTTTATAAATCTATACATAAAAAACAATACAAAACATAAACGCCCCGAAATTTCCGGGGCGTTTATTATAAAATAAATTTTACAGATCAATAGCCAAATATCTGTTCCAGCGTAAGTTTTTTTACATCGCCGTATTTTTTCAGCATCGCTTCCGGCAATCTTTTTTCTGCAGCCACCACACAGTAAGTGTAAGGTTTGTTGGCAAGGTTGGCTGTGTGAAATGCTTTCAATTCATCGTAACCAATCTTGTCCACATCGGCATAAATCTTTTTGCGGATGTCCTCTGTAAGGCCCTTACGCTGAGCAGTAAGGTAGTTGGCAATGATGGCATCCTGTGTAATGCGTTCTGTCTCGATGTCTTTTTTAATACCCACTTTAGCAGTCTTGATATTTTCCACCACGTTGGGCAAATCATTCAGCAGTTCATTCATGGCCACCACCGATTCGCTGAACTTATCTGCCTGGCAACCTACATAAGCCAGCGTATAAAAAGGGTCTTCTTTTTTATCAGGCTTGGCATAAAAAGCAAAAGTGGAATAAGCCAG
>JANMJU010000012.1:0-24606 GCA_031371545.1 Chitinophagaceae bacterium | reverse complement strand
TCGCATCTCTCAATGCAGCTACCTCTACTAACTCTAAGGAGTGGGTTGGTAAAAAATAAATTCTGCTCACTTCGCCGGGCTGGTGGCCACTGCGGCCTGCTCTTTGTAAAAATCTTGCCACGCCTTTGGGAGAGCCCACTTGTATGACGGTATCCACCGGACGAAAATCTACACCTAAATCAAGACTGGCAGTGCAAACCACTGCTTTTAATTTTCCTGTGTGCAGGCTATCTTCCACCCATAGCCGCAATTCCTGCTCAATGCTGCCATGATGCAATGCACTGGCGCCGGACAATTCAGGAGCAGTTGCTAACAGTTCCTGGTACCAGGTTTCACTCATGCCACGGGTGTTGATGAAAATGAGTGTTGTTTTATTTTCATTGATGATGGGAATTACTTTTTCCACCAGCTTAATACCAAGATGCCCGGCCCAGGGATATTTTTCTATTTCATCCGGGATGATGGGAATGACTTTTATTTTTTTGTTGATGATTGCTTTTACGGCCTCCCCAAACCCCTCCAAAGGAGGGGCTTTAAAGACTGCATTGCTGTGAAGAGTATTCAAAGAATATAGTAATACTTCTTTTGCCTGCTCAAGATTTCCGATAGTTGCAGAGATACCCCAAACGCATACTCCATCATTGACCATTGACGATCGATCATTCACCATATTTACAATCCTTGAAATTGCTAATTCCACCTGCACCCCTCTTTTGCTCCCCAGCAATTCATGCCACTCATCTACTGCAATTATTTTTAGTGATTGAAATATTTCAGCGTTGTTTTTTTGTGCTAATAATAAGTGCAGGCTTTCGGGGGTGATGATCAACACTTCAGGCATTTGTCTTTTTTGTTTTTGCCTTTCGCTGTTTGGTGTATCACCATTTCGGATGGCTACCTGCCACTGCATTCCGAGTTCGCTGATCACTTCTTCCATTGCCCTGCCAATGTCTTTTGCCAAAGCCCTTAATGGTGTTATCCATACAAGTTGCAATCCATTTTTTTTCTTGTTTTGATAATCATTAGGATGTTGATTAATAAAATCAATAACAACGCCGATGAAAACAGAAAAGGTTTTACCACAACCGGTTGGAGCATTTACCAATCCACTTTTTTTGTTGCTGATATGCTGCCAGGTTTGTTGCTGAAATAAAAAAGGCAGATGGCCTTTGGAGGAAAGCCATGCTTTGATTATTTTGTAGCCTTTGGTTTTGGGAAGGTTCAACTAATTATTTTTTATTGCCGTTTAGGCGTTGCGACGTTAATTAAATAAAAACGCCTTAACGTCTAAACGGCAAATTAAATTTTAAAGAGGTTTAACTAATTATTTTTTTGCCGCTAAGTCGTTGCGACGTTAATTAAAGAAGTGCATAATAAAAAACGCCTTAACGTCTAAACAGCAAATTAAATCTTACAGTGTCTTTAAATATTCAATCACAGCCTTTCTTTCTTTTTTCGATAATTTATCTCCAAAATAATGACCGTAGTTGCCATAACCTTTTAAAGCGGTGTTGTAAACTTCACTGCTGCCAGGTGCATCTTTAGCTTCATAATTCCATCCGGGGATTTCGTAATTATAATCTTGTTTTGTAAAGTTTCGTTGCCAATATGCCGGACGTTTTTTGCTGTTGAGCATTGCTTCTAAGTCAGGCACAGAGCCGTTGTGCAGGTAAGGTGCAGTAATCCATACGCCATCGAGTGGTGGCGCAATGTAGCCCCGGTAAGGAACTAGTTGTGCAGGATGATCGCCACTGGTAAACCAGCTTTTATTGAACCAATCCACAAACTGCGGATTGGAATAATTGGAAGTATATAAGGCTGAATCTGTTTTGATAATACTTTCAGGAATCAGCAGGTTGGGGTACTTGCCGCCTTCGCCATAAGTGCCGTGACAACCGGAACAACTGGCATTAAAAATCTTTTCTCCTTTGGCTGATAAAGATTCGTCAATGGCTTTCGGATATTTTGGCGGTTGAATGGAATTGATGAAAGCCAGCACATCATTAAAGTGGCTGTCCACTTCAATGGCTTCTGTGGTGTCGGTAACCGTTAGTAAGTTGCTGGCCATTAAAAACCTGCCAAAATCTCCCCGGCCAAAACCATTGTAAAACATCCCATGCTTTTTTTTCAGCAACCACCAGGCAGGCACATCTGTAGGAATAATTTCATCGGGCAGCGACAGTAAATTTTTCTCACTCCATTGCAATGTTTGTGGATCCCGGTGAGAGACTAACAGTGCAGCCAGGCCATCCGCAAGATTTACACCTTTGGTACTGGTGATGAGTTTTGGCGAAATGGCTTTTAATGCGGTGATAAAGTTTTTTGCAGCCTCATATTTCTTTGCATTGTTGCCAGTCATATTTTTTAAAAACTTCTCCGTCAGCAAAGCTGTACTCTCCCTGCTAATAGTAAAATCGCTTAATGAATTGCCCAAGCCAACCACCAGTTTACCATCAAAAATTTGGGAGTGGCATTGCAGGCAATTGGGCGCTACAATTTGTTCACCATTGGGGGCTTTTACAGCTGTAAAATCATGGGGTAAATATTTATTGAGGCCGCTGCGTTGTAAAAAATTATTGGTGTCTTTGGGTGCACCCATTATAAAGAGAGCGTAGGGGATACCACTCTTTAAATAATCACCGGTAGTTAAGTATTCGTATCCTTTTGCGGCATCGCCGGTTCTTTGTTTGCTTGGGGCAATGTATTCCGGTTCATCTTTTTGAAAGCTATCAGTGAGTTGTGCAAATGCAAAAGAAACAATTGCTATTAATGATACGGTGATTGCTTTTTTCATCACTCAATTTACATAATAACTGTTCAGCAAAAATGTTATGTTCAAGTTTTAATCCTGGAATATTACCAGGCTTTATAAGTAGCACCATTCAATATCTTAATAAAATACAAATGCTTATTTTCAAAATAATCGGGAAGGTTACCTGTCTTTTTCAGCACCGGCCTGAAGTTGTAATCTGAAAAAATCCTATACGCTTTTTCATTGAGGTGGCTCATAAAATCGTTGGGGTATTTTGTGAGCAGTTTGATAAACAGGTAGGCAGATTCAAATCCTTTAAATGCCATGTCAGTTGGTTTGCCTTTTGTTTTTTTTGCGTAGGCATCTATTAATATCCTGCTGTAATTATCTTCTTTTTTATTATAATAAGGAGTGGTAAAGTAAATAGGAAAACCATCAAAATCATCTTTCTTCTGCAGGCTTTTAAAAGCGTCCCAGTTGGGCATACCAATTAAAGTAATGGGATATTTTTCATTCAGTACATTACAGGCAGCAGTAAGATTAAAGGCAAAATTTTCTTCCAGCGAACCACCGATAATGATCGACTGCCGGTTACTGTCCAATTTGGTTTTTAATAAATCAGTTGAAATAGTGCTGTCTAAATTCAGTGTTTGAATATTCAGCAAAGGCTTGCCTTCCTGTTCATTGATCTGCTTAAAATAAGAAGCCACTTTATCTTCCTGCGTACCTTTTTTTCTGCAGAGAAAAATTTTATCTGTGCCATGGCTTTGCAAAATATAACTGAAGATGGCTTCGCAATGTGCTTTCAGCGTAGAGTTTACCACTACCACAAAAGGGTTTTGTGTTATGCCGCCATCGTTGGGGTAGGTAGCAGAAATAAAAGGGATGTTTTTTCCCATGGCAAAGTCAGCCAGCCCTTTAAAGTCCATGTCTTTTACCGAACCAATCAACAGGTCTAATTGGTCTAATTTTTTATCTTTTATTAATTGAGCCAAAGGCTGTGTGTAAGATTTCGTATCGTAGATAGTTGCTTCTACATTTTCCTTATCCAATATCATTGAGTCCAGGGCCACCTGTACTCCGTTTACAAAATCAACCGCCGGGACAATAAATTTAGGAATGCCCTGCCGGTACCTGAAACGTCCGTTGGAAGCAAAAACTGAATCTAAATACAAGGGGGCAAAAATACCAACCCTGTAAGTTTTTAATTTGGGGGCACTGTCTGCAACCTGTGCACTTGCCTGTTGTAAAGAAAAAAATGCTGCTAAAAAAAACAATGTTCGTAAAAATCGCTTCTTCATATTTTGTACAATTCGTGTTATAAATTTTCTCTTTTCCCGTTCTGCTTTTCTTAAAGAGAACTAACAAGGGAGGTTGGAATTTTATTCCCACTCAATGGTAGCCGGTGGCTTGCTGCTGATATCGTACACCACCCGGTTAATACCTTTTACATTGTTGATGATCTCGTTCGAAATATCCGCCAAAAACTCGTAAGGCAAATGTGCCCAGTCTGCTGTCATACCATCTACCGAAGTCACCGCTCTTAATACTACTGTAAATTCGTAAGTCCTTTCATCACCCATTACCCCAACACTTTTTACAGGAAGTAAAATCGTGCCAGCCTGCCATACCGATGAATATAAATTTGCCTTCTTTAGGCCATTGATATAAATCGCATCAGCCTCTTGCAATAACCGTACCTTTTCTTCCGTAATTTCTCCTAAAATGCGGATGCCCAATCCCGGCCCGGGGAATGGGTGACGAAATAACATTTCATGTGGAATGCCCAGTTCCAGTCCCACTCTTCTTACCTCATCTTTAAAAAGCAGCCGCAGCGGTTCTACCAAAGATAATTTCATGGTATCCGGCAATCCGCCAACATTGTGGTGCGATTTGATGGTGGCAGATGGGCCATGCACAGAGAGTGATTCAATCACATCGGGGTAAATAGTACCCTGTCCGAGGAAATCAATATTTTCAATGCGCTGTGCTTCCTGGTCAAAAATTTCTATGAAGCCGCCGCCAATGGCTTTTCTCTTTTCTTCCGGATCTGTTTTGCCGGCCAGTTTGGTATAAAAATGTTCTTTGGCATCCACGCCTTTTACATTCAGGCCAAGCTTGTCGTAAATTACCAGCACTTCTTCAAATTCATTTTTTCTCAACACACCGTTATCTACAAAAATACCAAACAGGTTATCGCCAATCGCCCTGTGAATAAGCGTTGCAGCCACGGTGCTGTCCACGCCGCCACTCAATGCCATGATCACTCTTTTGTTACCAATTTTTTTCTTCAGTTCTGCCACCGTATCGCTGATGAAATGTGCTGCTGTCCAGTCTTGTGAACAATTGCAAATGCTTACCAAAAAATTTTTTATAATTGTTTTGCCTTCCGTTGAATGATATACTTCGGGATGAAACTGCAGTCCGTACAAAGGTAAACCATCGATGCGTTTATAAGCCGCCACGGGGATGCTTTCTGTATTTCCCAGCAGGCTGAATCCTTCTGGCAATTCTTTGATGGTATCACTGTGGCTCATCCACACCTGCGAATGTAGCGAGACATTCTCAAACAAAATATCCTGCTTCAATATTTCCAGTTTGGCTCTTCCATATTCCCTTTTATCACTTTTGTCCACCCTTCCGCCAAACAGTTTTGCCGTTAATTGTGCACCATAGCAAATGCCCAGTACCGGTAATTTATCAGCCATGGTTTTTACATCTGCCAGCAACGCATCTGCCTGGTTTACCGAAAATGGCGAGCCGGAAAGAATGATGCCTTTTAATCCGGAGTTGTAGTTAATGGGCTTGTTGTAAGGAATAATTTCGCAGTACACATTGGCCTCTCTTACGGCCCTTGCTATCAACTGGGTATATTGAGAGCCAAAATCGAGGATGAGAATTTTTTCCGTCATGGCAGCGAAGGTAAATATTTGTTTGTTTACTGTTTAAAGTTTGGTGTTTTCTGTTGAGCTTTCATTTAAAAGACACATCCTCATTCGCCAGAAAAATGTTTTGTAACCAGCAGCATATCTTTACCGAACATTGTTGTGTCACTCACTTTTACGGCATACCATTGGGCAGCTCTCTTTCAATGCAGGCCTCTTTTCAACAACTGCAGCAGCTGCTAGTTTAGTGGGGTTAATCATTGAACATTGAAAATTAAAAGTTGATTATTGAATATTTTTTATCCTCAAAATTTTTCAATAATCAATTTTCAACAAACAATAATTAACGCAGAGACTTAACCAGTGAAGTTTATTCACCATTCAGCATTGAGCATTCACCACTCCAACCATTTTTACAACAAAGGTTTGCTTGGCAAGTTTTTATTTCAAATCTTTACAAAAATATTAACCATGAAACATTTATTTCTTTTTGTAGCCATTATCGTTGTGTTCACCTCCTGCCGCCGTCTTCACGGAAGTGGAAACATCATCACAGAAAAAAAACAAGTGGATAATTTTAAAGGGATTTCCGCAGGTGGCGCTTTTGAAGTAGAATTGAAAACCGGCCCCACCACTTCGGTAGTGATTGAAACAGATGACAACCTGATGAAACTGGTACAGGTAAGAGTGAGTGGAGATGTACTGCACATTGAAACTAAAAATAATTACAGCATCACCGATGGCAATTTTAAAGCCTATATTACTGCTCCTGAAATCAATTCAATTAAGTCTTCCGGCGCAGCCAATATCAAAGCAATCGATGTTTTAAAAAGCAGCGGCAAAATTCGTTTTGATGCATCCGGCGCAGGCAATATAAAAGCTGCAGTAGATGCTCCCGAAATTGAAACAGAAGCCAGTGGTGCCGGTAATATTGAATTGACCGGCAGGACAAGAGATTATAAAGCCGATGCCAGTGGTGCTGGAAATATCAAAACAAAAAACCTGCAAACAGAAAATGCAGATGTAGAAGCAAGCGGCGCAGGCAATGTGCATGTACGCAGCAGCATAAGCCTGAAAGCCAATGCCAGCGGGGCCGGTAATATTTATTACAATGGCGGCGGTACGGTAAGCTCAAAAACAAGTGGCGCAGGAAATGTTAAGAAAGAAGACTAAGATTAATAAAAACTAACACAGTAAAATAAAAGTGCCGGCAACAATCGCCGGCACTTGCTTTTAACCCCACTCAAAAAAATATTTTATCCAACAATACAATTCCATTCATGCACATCCGCAACCTGTCCAGTCCTGATCAACTCTAATTGGGTTTTTAATTTATTATGCAAACTGTCTTCACTGTAAGCAGGCAGGCTGAAATCAATACCATTGATATGAATGGTTTGAATTGGCGCTACCACTGCCGCTGTGCCTGCACCAAAAGCTTCCGTGATTTTTTTTTCTTTAAATACTTTTTCTAATTCTACAATGCTCACAAGTCTTTCTTCTGTTGTATAACCAAGGTCATTCGCCAGCGTTAGTAAAGAGTCTCTTGTCACGCCATCTAAAATAGAATCAGACAATGGAGGTGTCACCAGTTTGCCATCAATTACAAACATTGCATTCATCATACCAGATTCTTCAATGTATTCATTGGTCTTGCTGTCTGTCCACAACAGTTGATCGTAGCCCTCATCTTTTGCCAGTTTGGTAGGATAATAAGCGCCACCATAATTACCACCACATTTTGCAAAACCGGTACTCCCTTTAGCAGCTCTTGCATAATTCGTTTCTACTTTTACTTTAATAGGATTGGAATATAAAGATGGCACAGGGCCACTGAAAATAATAAAACGGTATTCATCAGAAATCTTTACACCAAACTTTGCTTCGCTGGCATACATAAAAGGGCGGATGTACAATGCACTGCCGCTTGCTGTAGGCACCCAGTCTTTATCTGTTTCAATCAAACGCACCAGGCCTTCAGTAAAAATTTCTTTTGTGGGCACAGCCATACACATTCTTTCCAGCGATTTTACAAAGCGGTCGTAATGCTTGTCCATTCTGAAAATATTAATGCGACCATCTTTCATTCTAAAGGCTTTCATGCCTTCAAAAACAGTTTGTCCATAATGCAAAGCCAGTGTAGTTGGGCTTAGTGAAAGATTGGCGTAAGGAACTATCTGTGCTGTTTTCCAGTCACCGTTTCCATAATCACATACCAGCATATGGTCGGCTACATATTTACCAAATTCAAGATTTTTAAAATCTACTTCATTCAATTTTGAATGAGTAGTTTTCCGTACAGGGATGTCTGTAATAAGTTCCATGATTTTTATTTTTTTTGATTGACTGTATTTTGTTTTTTGTTACCAGCTAAATTTCTTTACTCAACATCGTTGTGTCACTCTCTTGTACTTTTTTTTTTCATGGCAACGATTAAAGCGTATGATTTTACCATGCTTTTATCGTATTGCCTGAACAATACTCTCTGTTATATCAATCTCCATTTTTACATTTGCTCTTGCATACACACCAGTTTCAAACGGTAAATGTTTGAATCCAACTTTTTCATACAACTTTATGGCGCCGGCATTTTTTGTGTTGGAATATAAAATCACTTTTGTTGCACCCAATTCTTTTGCTTTATCAAAACTTGCAAAACACAAAACTTCAGCAATTCCTTTTCGCCTGAAATTTTCACCTACTGCCATCTTGGTAAATTCGTATGTTGTTTCATTCACTTTTCTTAATCCTACAGTGCCAGCTTCAGCTCCATCATACAAAGCCATTAAAATAGCACCACCTTTTTCCAGCATCGCTTTATCAGGATTGGTCAGTACAAATTCATCCACCGGTTCCATCGTAAACCATTCTTCAATCCACTGCCGGTTAAATTGCTCAAAGTAAGGCTGGTGCTTTGCCTCGTATGGTACAATGGTGATTGGGTTCATGTTACACTTTTTTATTTTTATAGTAACAATACAAAATTTCAATTTTAATTTTGTTTAAAACAGATGCAGATTTGTTATTTTTGACTAGATCAGATTTTTTAAAAAAAAGGTATGAAAAAAAATCAATTCAATTCAGACGACCATTTGTACCTGCAGGTGGCAGGTGGTTTGGAAAAAATGATTGCCGAAGAAATATTACGTATCGGGGACAAACTTCCTTCGGTAAGGCTGTTAAGCGAAGAGTATGGAATCAGTATGGGCACAGCATTCCAGGCTTATTATCATTTAGAAGGAAGAGGACTAATTGAGTCGAGACCGAAGTCGGGTTACTATGTTAGGTTCAATCATCGCTTTCCGCAATTACCCGACCAAGTGAAGCCGGATACTGGCTCACATGAAGTAAGTATCAAGCAAATGATCACTTCTATTTATGGTGACATCGTTGCAAAAGATGTAATTAATTTTGCGCTGGCGGTACCAGACCTGTCCCTGTTGCCATCCGCAAAAATTAATAAATCGGTGCTGCATGCTTTGCGGAACTCAGCCAATAATTGCATTAATTACGAAAACCCACAAGGCAATACCGAATTGCGCCAGCAGGTGGCCAAGCTGGCTTTTAACTGGGGAGGAAAAATAAAACCCGATGAAATTGTCATCACCAATGGTTGCCTGGAAGCAGTGATGATGTGCCTGAAAGCTGTTACCAATCATGGCGATACCGTGGCAGTGGAATGCCCAACTTATTTTGGCATTTACCAGTCAATAGAAAATTTAGGATTGAAAGTGGTAGAGATAACATCTGACCCTACGGAAGGATTAGACCTGGGGAGTTTACAAAAAGCCATAAAAAAATATTCTATCAAAGCCTGTGTGGCAGTGCCCAATTTCAATAACCCACTCGGTACCTGCATGAGTGATGAAAACAAAAAAAAACTGGTGGACATCATTACACAAAATAATATTCCTTTGATAGAAGATGATACTTACGGCGAATTGTATTTTGGAAAAAACCGTCCCAAAGCTTGTAAATATTATGACACAAAAGGATTGGTGATGTACTGTTCTTCTTTATCAAAATCACTGGCACCCGGCTACCGCATTGGCTGGACGATACCTGGTAAATTTTTTGACCAGGTGAAACAGATCAAACGGATACAAAATATCAGCAGTCCTTCATTGACGCAGGCTGCCATGGCTCATTTTTTAAAGAATGGCCGCTACGAATATCATTTGAAAAATTTGCGTAAGGCATTGCATACACAGAGCCTGCGTTACATGCAATCCATCATTCAGTATTTTCCTGCCGATATAAAAATATCCAGGCCCACCGGTGGTTTTACTTTCTGGATTGAGCTGAATGAAAAAGTAGATTCATTTAAATTGCGTACTGAAGCCATGAAACATAAAATTTCTATTGTGCCGGGAAAAATATTTTCTGCCAGCATTGATTATTCCAATTATATACGCATTAGTTTTGGAAAGCCCTGGAGTGAAGATGTTGACTATGGATTGATGTTGCTGGGGAAGTTGATAAAGAAAATGATTTAGTGGAGAATGAAGAATTGTCAATAATAATTGTTCGAAAAAAATTAGTGATTTTATAAATAACAACAAATGAAACAACAGTTAGCACATGTTGCCATTGTAGTGGAAGATTATGATGAAGCAATTATTTTCTACACTCAAAAACTAGGGTTCAATTTAATTGAAGACACTGTATTGAGTGAAACTAAAAGATGGATACTGGTAGCGCCACCCGGCACTGATGGATGCAAACTTTTACTGGCACAAGCAGTAACCGAAGAACAGAAAAACAGGATAGGCAATCAAACTGGCGGAAGGGTGTTTTTATTTTTGCATACCGATAATTTTTGGCGGGATTACAATAATTATGTTGAAAAAGGTATCCACTTTGTAAGGTTGCCTGTTACAGAGGAATACGGCACTGTGGCAGTCTTTGAAGACCTGTATGGAAATCTTTGGGACTTGATTGGACCGGCAGTTTGATGATGGGTTTTTAATGTTGAACATTACTTTTAGATTGTTGAACATTGAATATTTTTTTCCTACCTTCCCAATATGAAACATTTTAAGTTTTACAGCAAAGAAGATATTTTATCCATTACCAAAATTCGCCGCTTTGAAACCAAAGTGGGGGAGCGGTTGCAAAATATTAAATCGGAAGGGGACTGGACACAACAGTTGCAGCAATCATCCGCAAAGTATGTGCTGCTGGGCATCCCGGAAGATATTGGTGTAAAAGGAAATTATGGTATTGGCGGTGCCGATACCAACTGGCTGCCTTTTCTGTATTCTTTTGCAAATATCCAGAGCAATGATTTTTTGAGTGGTGAAAATATTTTACTGCTGGGCCATTTTGATTTTGGTGATATTAAATACCTGATTGAAAACACGGCTTACGGACAGGAAGAATTGATAGAAGCCTACCGCCACGCCATCAACCTGATTGATGAAGAAGTGGAAAATGTTATAAAAGTAATTGCCTCCTGCAAAAAAATACCGGTAGTGATTGGCGGCGGCCAAAACAATGCATATCCAATTATCAAAGGTGTGGCCAAAGGATTGCATAAAGCGGAAGTGCTGCCGCTGGCACAAATAAATGTGATCAACTTAGATGCACATCCCGATTTCAGGACGATTGAGGGAAGGCACAGTGGCAATGGATTTCGCTATGCCGGTGAAGATGGCTACCTGGGTAAATACTGCACCGTCGGGCTGCATGAAAATTATATTCCTCAAAATGTACTGATGGATATTCACAACGATCCGTTTATTGACTACGTCACTTACGAAGATATTTTTTTACACGAAAAGAAAAATTTTATACAGGCTGTAGCACATGCTACTGGTTTTACAGAAGATACTTACACCGGTATTGAAATGGATTTAGATTCCATTGAAAATGTATTGAGCAGTGCTACATCACCAATCGGTATCACAGCATTGCATGCAAGGCAGTATGTAACTTTTGCTGCACAGGATGCCAAGGTTGCTTACCTGCATATCTGTGAAGGAGCAACTCAATTGGCCGATGGCAGAAGAGATGAAAGCACCGGAAAACTGATTAGTTATTTGGTGAGTGATTTTATAAAAGAAGCGTCAATGGCCAATAGTTAACTGGTAGAATCAAAGAACATGAATTTAATTTTTTTTAATCAGGACAATAACTTTCCTCTGTTACTTAGCCATTTTATTTCAGTATTTCTGCAAAAATTAAAATTTTCGCCTATACAAGATTTTTAATAAAACATCGTTATCAATAAAAATAATCACTTGTATTAGGGGTTTCTCCCTATATTTGTATTGCTAACCCTAAAAATCCCTATTATAAATTCCATTATCCAAAGAAATCCTACGCTCCAATCAGCGTTTTTAAAGTTCAATTTCCCCTGGAATATTATATCCGTACTTTAAAATTTAAAGAAAACATTATGCCAAGGGTTTACTTTTTTATAGCTTCTTTATTGCTTTTATCAAAAATAACCATTGCACAAGCTACGTACACATGGACTGGCGGAACTGTAGGCGATTACCAGGTTTCTTCTAACTGGTCTCCGGTAAGAGCAGCTCCTTTTTTAACAACAGATATTTTAGCTTTCAATGCTATTGCTGATATTTCTCTTACGAATGTACCCAATCAAACAATTGGTGCTGTCAGGATATTATCGGGTACCAATTCTGTAGCTTTTGCAACTAATCTTACCACTAATGTTTTATCGCTTAGTGCAGCCACGCCATTAGTCTATTCAACAGCGGGTTCTATACTTGCAGCCGATTTGCTGACCATTGCACTTACTAATTCTGCAGCATTTACTATAAGTTCTGGTGCCTTTGGCATAGTACCGAGTACAGGCGGAAAAATAAGCATTAACAGCGCTATTACTTTATCAGGGGGTGCCTTAAATTTTGATGTGGCCGGTACTGGTGGCACTATAATTAATTCAGGTGGATCCATAACATATATTTCTGGTACTTTTATAAGTGCAACCCTATCGTCTATCACCTGGGCCAGTGGATCTAATTATTACCATGCAGTGACCGGGGTTTCAGCCTCTGCTATTCCTGTTTCATTATGGAATAATGGTTCTACCTGCAATATTACGGGGATGAGTGCTGGATCTATTGCTCCTACTGGCTTTACAAGTACTTCATTTTCCAACTTAACATGGAATTGTACTTCACAGATTGGAAATGTTGATCTTGATTTTGGCGGCATTGCCGTAAGTATAACTGGTACATTTAGTATTCTAAGTACTGGCGGCGGAGCCAATGCTTTGAGATTATCCGGTACTGGGGCAACATCTTTAACAGTTTCTCTTTATACCCAGACGGGTGGTAATTTTGTTTTGCAATCATCAACAGGCAATACTATTCTCACTGTAACTAACAATTTTTCTCATTCTGGAGGCACACTTGATTTTGCCGGCAGCGGAGCATCGGCAAGTTCAGCTTTGTTGAATTTAAGAGCCAACCTTACAAAAGCGGCGGGTTCTACCTGGTTGTCTTCCAGTACACATGCAAATTCACAAATGACTGTGCAATTTTCTGGAAATACCACACAAACTGTAAGTATTTTAGGTACCTGGACTACTCCTGCAGGCGGCCGTTGCAATATTATAAATACAAATACAGATGCAGCAGGTGTATCTGTTATGGCCGGGGCTTTAAAAGTATTCAACAAAAACAGTGCTTCAGCCGCCACTTGTACCAGTTCTGGTAATTTTTCCGGTCTAGGTTCTGTTTCTTATTCAAACGGAGCTGGCTTTACTAATCTTAGTTTAATTTATAATGGAACGGCACCTCAAACATCATCGAGTGTTGAATTTCCCACTTCTTCTGGCCCTGTTAATTTAACCATCAATAATACCGCAGGAGTAAGTTTTCCAGCTTCTTTTGACAGAACAATTACCGGCACATTTACGATGACGGTTGGTAATTTAAGTATTGGGTCAGGTAATACATTAACACTGTCTAATGCATCACTTGCTGTGCAGTTAGTTTATATCGCAGGTAATATCACCAGTGGCACATTAAAAAGATTTTCCCCCTCATCAGGCTTACCAACAACAGCCACGGTTGATTCCCGTTTTCCATTTGGATCAGGAGCCAATGACAGAAGTGTATATGTTTACTTTTCTGCTGCATCAGTAACCGCTGGCGATTATATATCTGTTACCCACTCTGCAATAATAAATGCAACCTCAATTGCTCCTTCTTTTAATGATAATGGTTCATTACTGGATAAAAGAACAAATTCTAATTGGGTAATTACTTTTGGGGGAGGGTTTAATTTGGGAGCAACCACAATTTCTGTTCAGGCACAGGCTACTAATATTGGTTCAGTAGATGATATTACCACTCTTAGGTTAACGGATGCTGTTGCTGGATTTGGAACACTAGTTGCTGCCACAGGAACAACTGATGCACCAATGGTTGGTAAATCTGGATTGATATTGACAGATATCAATGGTAAAAATTTGTACGTAGGAAGTGATGCAATCAATGCTCTCCAAATCGTAACATTTACCTGGACTGGTGCAGGTAATACTGACTGGGCCAATGCTGCTAACTGGACTGGGGGAGTCGGATATCCAACTTCACCAACAGAAATAGCCGTCATTAATACAGTAAGTGGTAATATGCCCTCCATTGGAACTGGCTCTGCCATCAGTGTTTATCAACTAACTGTCGGCGCTTCTGCTTCCCTTACTATGACAGGCACAGGAAGTATCAGCGTAACAGATAATGTAAATATAACAGGTACAGCAAGTTTTGCCAGTACCAGTACTTTTACTTATTCCAGTTCTAATGCTGCCCAAAATATTCTGAATCTGCCTTATGGTAATTTGGCTGTTTCAGGTTCTGCAAGCAAGATATTACCTGCTACAACAACTGTGACTGGTGATTTTAGCATTGCTACCGGGGCTACAGTTCCTTCTTTTGGCACAGGTACTTTTATATATGCCGCAGGAACAACTGCTTCACAGCGTGTAGCAGCAGCTAATTATTATAACCTTACACTTTCTGGTAACAGGGGAGGTAATATTATTTGGTTAGGCAATGGAGTGCTGGCAAATACAATAGATATTGCCAATAATTTTGTGGTAACGGCTACTAATTATGTAGCTAAAGATGGTGGAGTGAACACAATTAACTTCAGCTCAACTGGATCACAAACTATTCCTGGCTTTACTTACGGATTTATTAATAACACTGGTAATGGAACAAGAATATATGACCCCTTAGGTTCTACCAATCCAGCAAATGTAATTATCTGCAGGATATTGATACCTTCCGACCTTGGCGCAGGAAGTATATATACTTTGAATATTACAGCAGGTTCAAAAATTAAACTTATCCGGACAGGATTTACTTCAACTACGTTGGCTTCGTTTCCATATTATGATTTTGAATTGGCTGGCGATTTAGGAGGGACTAATTTGAGCTTTTACACTGGTAATGAAATACGTATTGCAGGAGTTTTTACTGTTTCGGCTATTAATTTTAAACAAGTTTATAGTGTCAGTACCTTTAATTTCAACGGTACCGGGAGTCAAACTATTCCTGCATTTAAGACAAATAATGGCACAAATACCCCTTCTTTCAAGTACTCTAATTTGACGGTTACAAACGGTAGCAGGATTATCACACTTGGAGGAAGCGGAACAGATACGATTGGTATTTATGGAAACTTTACAGTGCCTTCTGCAGCAAGTTTTACACCAGGCACCAACGGTTTTATTGTTGCTGCCAGTACGGTAAATTTCATTACAAATTCCGGTAGTATCCCGGTGCTTCCACCAGTTTCTGTGGGGGGAAACAATTACAATAATATGACTGTTACAGGTGGTGTTCGTGCAATCGCTGGGGATTTAATAATTGCCGGAAATGTTGCTATCATAGGATCTGACGCGGCTATTGCTAATTTAAATGTTGGCAATAATGTTTCTAACAGAACAGTAACAATTGCTGGTGATTTATCTGTTGCAGGTACTTCATCTTCTTCTGCTCTTACCAGTGTGCTGGATTTTAATTCAGTTAACAGGACTGTACTGATAAAACTTGCCGGTAATTTTTCTATTAGCGGTACGAGCCAGTTAATCACCAATGTAGCATCCAACCTTAAGGGGACACTTTTGTTTAATGGTACTAATCAACAATACAGCAATACTACTGTCAACAAAAACAAATTAGTCAATTACATTGTTGGTGACGGCATTTCACTTACAAATTTAACACTGAATAATAACCTTTATTTAACCCGTTCTGGTAACGCTCCTTTTAGCGATACAATGACAGTAGCTGCTAATGCAACCTTAAATGCCGGCACAAAAAATCTCACTATTGGTATAGACACTTTATCTGCCACTAACAATGCCGCATTTAACCTTAATGCAGGTGCCACATTCATTACAGCAAACACAGGTGTTGCCCCAAATACTGCAATTGAAGGAACCGCTACAGATGGCACTACCGGAACAATATTAGCCGGATCTTTAATCACAAAGAATTATAATACTGCAGCAAACTATGTTTTAAATGGTGCAACTGTTAAACCCTTTCCAGCTGCTATTACCACAATGGCTAACCTAACCATTGGGGCTAATGTTTCTTTGAACAGGGCAATCATCTCAACCGGTGTTTTGGACTTAGCTTCGTTTACTTTAACACAGGCAAACAACAACCTGCAATTTTCCGGTTTAACAAGTACTACAGGACGTATATATGCAGATATATCTTCTGCACTCACTATTAGTGGTACTGTTGGTACTGTTGGCATTTTAAGGTTTGCATTACCCAGCGGCAATACCACCGGGCAGTTTACAATTAACCGCCCGGTAAATATTCCATTAGGTTCTGATTTAATAATTGACAAAACACCTTTGACCGGAGACTTTATAACTGGAACGGCTACCTCTATTCTTGATATTAACGGCAATACTTTAACCATCAATGGAGCTATCAGTGGCATTGGTTTTTTAAGTGGGTCAAATACTTCCAATTTAACTTTAGGGGGGAATGCTCCTGCAGGTACAATACGTTTTACGGGAACTCAGATTTTAAAAAATCTGACACTGCAAAATAGTGTCACTGCCACTGTAGGAACTGCTTTAGATATTACTGGAGGTTTGAGTGCAAACAACGAAGGGACAGTATCAGTAACAGGAACAGCAGTACTAACAACAGGTGGCAACCTTACTTTAAAGTCTAATGCTAACGGCACAGCAAGAGTGGCACCTGGTACTACTGCCGGGGCATATATTAATGGTGATGTAACAGTGGAAAGATATCTTGCCGCTATTAGAGCATGGAGATTTTTGGCCGCACCTTCTTATGGACAAACTATTAAACAGTCATGGCAGGAAAATCAGGCGGCTGGTGTTAATCCCGGTACAGGATACGGAACTAACTTTACTTCTAATACAGGGGCATGGCTGGCGAATGGATTTGATTTTCAAACACCTGGTAATTCTTTACTTGTTTATGATCCTGTTACAAGAACCTGGCCCGGGGCTCCCAGTACCAATGTTCAAATATCAGGTGCTGGTGCCAATAAATCATACATGATATTCAGCCGGGGCGACAGAAGTGTTACGCCTGCAGTTGGCACACCGCCAACACCAGTATTGCTGCGTACAAAAGGTACTTTGTTCCAGGGCGATTTGCCTGCAGTGCCGGTAACTACTGCAGGGCAGTTTGCAGCAATTGGAAATAACTATGCTGCTGCCATTGATTTTACTTCATTAACCAATGTAAATATTGACCAGTCTTTTTCTGTGTGGGATCCAAAAATTCCGGGAGCACAAGGATTAGGTGGCTGGGTTACTTTTAGTGCTGCTACCGCTACACCATGGGTGCCAACACCGGGTGGAGGAAGTTATACTGCAGGTGTGCCAAACACAAGGATTGAATCGGGTCAGGCATTTATATTACACACTACCAGCGGCAGCGGAAGTGTTGCAATAAAAGAAAGCAGCAAATTGTCTGGCAGCAGGTTGGTATTAAGGCCTTCAGGGATTAACAGTATTAAGCAGTCTATTACAACAAACCTATACAATACAAATACAGGCATTGCAAATATTTCAGATGCTAATGTGGTGGTATTTTCCAATAATTATGCAAATGGAATTGATGAGTATGATGCTGTTAAAATGAACAATTTTGGAGACAACTTTGGTTTATTAAGAGACGGACAGACATTGGTGGTGGAAGCAAGGCAACCCGTTGTGAATACTGATACCGTATTTTTCAATATGAAAAAAATTAAACTCCAATCTTACCGTTTGGAATTTATTACTGTCAATTTTGATAACAGCCTCGTTGGTTTCCTGGAAGATAAATTTTTAAATACTTCTACTGCTGTTAACATGATGGGAACTACAACTGTAGATTTCTCTGTTACAAGTAATACAGCTTCTTCTGCTGCTGACAGGTTCCGTATTGTATTTACAAACACAAGGCCGCTGCCGGTAACTTATACCAGTATTACCGCCACTAAAAAAAGTAATGGAAATGAGATAGAGTGGAAAGTGGAAAATGAAATCAATATCAGCAGTTATGAAGTTGAACGTTCTACAGACGGTATCAATTTTACAAAAACAGGAGCTGTAGCAGCTGACGGTAATTCCCTTTATAATTGGCTTGATGCTTATCCTGTAAGTGGAGATAATTTTTACCGGGTTAAAAGCATTAGCAACCAAGGTAAATTTCAATTTAGCCGCATTGTAAAAGTTGCTGCTGTAAAGGGTAAAGCCGGATTTACTGTTTATCCGAATCCGTCAACAGATGGAAATATCGGTCTGCAGATGAACAACCTTCCGGCAGGCATCTACACAGTAAGATTGGTGAATGAAAATGGGCAGGTAATATCCAAACAATCTATCAATCATGCAGGAGGCACTGCTACCAATATCATTAGTGGAGCTTCACTGCTGGTTAGCGGCAATTATCAAGTTGAAGTACTTGATATCGTGGGCAAATTAACGGTAATAAAAGTATTGATATTGTAGTGTTAAGATAAGTGTGATTGTGTCATTGCTGAGAATCAAAACGTTTTTTTTGTTTCATCGCTCAAAATGATGCAGGTAATACAACAGTTCATCCTGGTCATTTGCAGTAAGCTTTCTTAATACAACTTGTGTATGATTAATTGTAATCAGTTGTTCATGGGCAGGCATGAAAATATTGGCTTGGCTGTTTAGTAAAGTGTTTTGTCATCTTTGTCTTTCCATTGCTTAAATACTTTTAGTGCATTTTCCCTGCTAAGTGGTAAGATGGGAATCTTTCGGTCTTCAATAGAAACATTCATTTCTTCATAAATCATCGAATCATCAAACCCAATATCTGCAGCATCCTGCCTGTTATTAGCAAAATACACAACCTTAGGTCGTGCCCAATAAATAGCGCCAAGGCACATTGGGCATGGTTCGCAGGAAGTGTAAATTTCACAATCCGTTAATTGAAAAGTACTGAGATTTTTACAGGCGTCTCTTATCGCAGTTACTTCGGCATGCGCTGTAGGGTCGTTGGTGGAACTTACTTTGTTGTTTCCTCTTCCTATAATTTCCTCTCCCTTTACAATTACGCAGCCAAATGGGCCGCCTTCATTATTAGTCATTCCTTTTTGAGATAAAGCAATGGCTTTCTGCATAAATTTTTCTTCTCTTGTCATGTTGGTCTGATTCTGTTTGTAAATATAATCATTGAAGCAGGTAGTTTCAATGCGGTAAAACAATTTTTTTAGATTAATGTATTAAAATTATAGTTGGTTTAATATCAATTATTCAGTCAAATTTATTGTCATAAACAATAAACCTTACTCAAAATAGGTTATTCAAAAAAAATTATCTCTTCAAAACAGATATTATTATCTATATTTGTCCATCAAAAGAGTAGACTTCTAAATTATTGTATGCTTAATTCATCCTCAATAAAATGTGTTTATGGTTGTTGTAGCATGATGCTGCACTATAAAAAATAGCCATCACTATTCTCTTTTTTCTTTTCAAATAAAAAAATTCACCGCTTTAGTAAAATGAATCAATCAACAAAAAAATATATCGACGAATTACTCCACCAGTCAGATGGACTAATAATAGTTGATTTTTTAAAATTGCTTACTGCAACTTTCCCCGGCGAAGTCACCTTCTCTACCAGTTTCAGTTACGAAGACCAGGCAATTTCTCATGTTGTATTAAGCAATGATTTACCAATTAAAATTTTTACGCTGGATACAGGAAGGATGTTTGCAGAAACTTATTCTACCTGGAATGGAACCAATGAAACTTACAATACTCATATTAAAGCATACTATCCAAACCAGGATGCGTTGCAGGAATTCATTGAAGCAAAAGGCCCCAACTCATTTTACGAATCAGTTGATAACAGGAAGCAATGCTGTTTTATCCGTAAAGTAGAACCATTGAAAAGAGCGCTGAAAGGAAATGCAGTATGGATAACCGGGCTCAGGGCAGAACATTCAGGCGACCGGAAAGATTTGCCGGTTTTGGAGTGGGACGAAAGCAATCAAATTATAAAATATCATCCGCTGCTCCATTGGACTACAGAAGAAGTAAAAGAATACATCAGTCAAAACCGGGTGCCTTACAATCCTCTGCATGATAAAGGTTTTGTGAGTATTGGCTGTGCACCTTGTACAAGAGCTGTCATGCCCGGAGAAGATTTCAGGGCCGGCAGATGGTGGTGGGAAGATGCGGATAAAAAAGAATGTGGCCTGCACATACATAATGCTGCAACGATTATTCCCAACCCTTGATTTTTATTTGAAATTAACGGGAGCTTAAAAAATAAATAAGAGATTTAAAAGATGGCAAACAAAAATATAAATACAGTGTTAGATCAAAGATTTGAAACAGGTGGCAGCCGCAGGTTAGATTATTTGGATCAATTGGAATCTGAATCCATCCATATTCTACGGGAAGTAGCCGGGCAGTTTGAACGTCCGGCATTGTTGTTTTCCGGTGGTAAGGATTCTATTGTGCTGGTGCACCTTGCATTGAAAGCATTTCGTCCGGGTAAATTTCCTTTTCCTTTAATGCACATTGATACCGGCCACAACTTCCAGGAAGCACTTGATTTTAGGGATAAATTGGTAAGTGACATTGGTGAAAAATTAATTGTGCGTAAAGTAGAAGACACCATTAAAGAAAAAAATCTTACAGAACAAAAAGGAAAATTTGCCAGCCGTAATGCTTTGCAAACTTTCACTTTGCTGGATGCCATTGAAGAATTTAAATTTGATGCCTGCATTGGCGGTGCCAGGAGAGATGAAGAAAAGGCAAGAGCTAAAGAAAGAATTTTTTCTGTAAGAGATGAATTTGGTCAATGGGATCCAAAACTGCAGCGTCCTGAATTATGGAATACTTACAATGGCAGGATTCATAAAGGAGAAAACGTAAGGGTATTCCCAATCAGCAACTGGACGGAACTGGATATCTGGAATTATATCCGCAGAAATAATATTCCATTACCTTCTATTTATTTTGCTCATAACAGAGAAGTGTTAGAATGGGAAGGACAGTTTGTAGCAACTTCTGAATTTATTAAAATTGATGAAGGTGATACAGTGAGTGTAAAGAAAGTTCGCTACAGAACAGTAGGCGATATGACCTGCACTGCAGCCGTAGAATCAACTGCATCTAATATTGATGACATCATTAAAGAAATTATTGCTACCAAAACAAGCGAACGTGGCGAAACAAGAATAGATGACAGGGTAAGCGAAGCAGCAATGGAAGACAGGAAAAAGGGCGGATATTTTTAAAGTGATAAGTTGTAAGTACGATCACTTGCAGCTGAACTTAATACTTATAACTTAATACTTATAACTTAATACTTACAACTTAATGGACATACTAAGATTTATAACAGCAGGAAGTGTTGATGATGGCAAAAGTACTTTGATCGGGCGGTTGCTCTATGACAGTAAATCAATCATGATCGATCAGCTAGAAGCGATTGAAAAACAAAGTAAGAATAAAGAAGATGGTGAAATAGACCTTGCTTTGTTAACCGATGGATTAAGGGCTGAGAGGGAACAGGGAATTACCATTGATGTGGCGTATAAATATTTCAGCACACCCAAGCGTAAGTTTATTATTGCGGATGCACCGGGGCATATTCAATACACCCGTAACATGGTTACCGGAGCTTCAAATGCAGACCTGGCAATCATTTTGGTAGATGCCCGTCATGGTGTGGTGGAGCAAACAAGAAGACATTCTATCATCGCTTCATTGCTGAATATTCCGCATGTGGTGGTGGCCATTAATAAAATGGACCTGGTAAATAATTCGCAGGATGTGTATAATAATATTGTAATTGATTATGCAGCAGTAGCCACTTCGTTGGGATTAAAAGATATTAAATACATTCCTATCAGTGCTATCAATGGCGATAACATTGTAGAGAAGAGTCCAAGTTTTCCCTGGTACGAAGGAGATTCTTTATTGCATATTTTAGAAAATGTAGAAGTGGCCAATGATATCAATTATACCGATGCCAGGTTTCCTGTGCAGTATGTGATTCGTCCGCAAACAGACGACCTGCATGATTACCGTGGCTATGCTGGAAAAGTTATCAGCGGCATTTATAAAAAAGGAGATGCCATTACAGTGCAGCCTTCGGGGTTAACCAGTACTATCAGTGTAATAGAAGTGGCAGGTAAAGAAGTGGAAGAAGCTTTTGCACCGCAAAGTGTAGTGCTGCATTTGAAGGATGATATCGACATCAGCAGGGGTGATGTTATTGTGCATACAGGCAACCAGCCTTCGGTAGAAAATGAATTGGAAGTACTGTTGTGCTGGATGGGCAACAAACCTCTGGAGCCAGGTAATAAATATTTATTACAGATCAACAGCCGTGTGGTAAAAGCTGTAATAAAATCGATAGAATATAAATTGAATGTAAATTCACTGCAGCAGGAACCTGCACCGGAAAAGGCTTTGCTGAATGATGTGATCAAAGCAACCATCAAAACGGCTTCGCCCATTCCCTATGATTCATATAAAAAATTAAGGGCAAATGGCGGAGCAATTTTAATTGATGAAACAAGCAATGTAACTGTTGGTGCCTGTATGATACAATAAATTTTCATGAACATTGAACCACGAACAATAAGCCATGAACCATGAACAATACTAATTTTATAAATACGCTTTACAATCAGCATCAAAAATGTATCACTACATTTCCTGATAAGGAGTTGGCGGAAGAATTTATTGATGGCTTTTTTGAATTTTTATTTATTCCGCAACGGCATAAAAAACTTTCTGAATTTGAATTGTCGAAAGAGTTCGAATCTTTTAAAAGTCATTTGTCAACATTAATTTATGATGTAGTGGCTGATGGAAATAAAACGCAGGAAATTACCAACGAGTTTTTTAATGCAGTGCCGGATATTTATTCAACACTGCTGAAAGATGCAGAAGCCATTATAAAGTTTGACCCGGCTGCTGAATCTATTGAAGAAGTGCTGGTGGCTTATCCTGGTTTTTATGCAACGGCTGTATACCGAATCTCTAATTATTTGTGGAACAAAGGCGTGAAAATTTTACCAAGAGTTTTTGCCGAATATGCTCACAGCAAAACGGGTATCGATATTCATCCGGGTGCAGCCATTGGGCAGTCATTTTTTATTGATCATGGTACCGGAATTGTGGTGGGAGAAACAACGTTGATTGGTGACAATGTAAAAATTTACCAGGGTGTTACATTAGGGGCATTGAGTGTAAATAAAACAGAAACAAAATCAAAGCGTCACCCAACTATTGAAGATAATGTGGTGATTTATTCTGGTGCCACCATTTTAGGCGGCAATACTGTAATAGGCCATGACAGCGTGATTGGAGGGAATGTTTGGTTGACCAATAGTGTGTTGCCCAATTCTATTGTGTACCATAAAAGCGAAATTTCTATCAGGGATAAAAACCCTTTGCCGGATGTGCTGAATTTTGTGATCTAGTGATTATGTGGGCAAGGCTGAATAAAAATATTCAGTACAAGAGTGCGACGCCTCTGAAGATGAATAGAAATTAATAGCTGGGTTCAAAAAAAATAAAAATAGTAAAAAATTTTAAACAATTCAACTTTAAATTTTTATCATGAAAGCAAACAGCATTTTAGAAACCATTGGCAACACACCGCATGTACGGATCAATAAATTGTATGGAAGCAGCCATGAAGTATGGATAAAATTAGAAAGAAATAATCCGGGAGCCAGCATCAAAGACCGTATCGCACTGTCGATGATTGAAGATGCGGAACAAAAAGGTTTGTTGAATAAGGATAGTGTTATCATTGAACCAACTTCCGGTAACACGGGCATTGGCCTGGCATTGGTAGCTGCGGTGAAAGGGTATAAAATTATTTTAGTAATGCCGGAAAGTATGAGCATTGAACGCAGGCGTTTGATGGCAATCTACGGGGCCGAATTTGTGCTGACACCAAGAGAAAAGGGAATGAAAGGTGCGATAGAAAAAGCAACCGAACTGACAGCCGCTACTCCGGGAGGATGGATGCCACAGCAGTTTGATAACCCTGCTAACGTAGAAGTACACCGCAAGACAAGTGCTGTTGAAATAGCGAATGATTTTCCGGAAGGGCTTGATTATTTAATAACAGGCGTAGGTACCGGCGGGCATATTACTGGTGTGGCAGAAATTTTAAAACAAAAATTTCCCAACCTGAAAGTGTTTGCTGTAGAACCTGAATTATCACCAGTATTAAGTGGTGGAGCTCCATCACCGCACCCGATACAGGGTATTGGTGCTGGTTTTGTGCCGTCAATTTTGAACAAAGAAATTCTGGATGGTGTAATACAGGTGAGCAAGGATGATGCATTCGCTTATGCTCAAAGGTTGGCAAAAGAAGAAGGTATTCTTGCAGGAATTTCTACCGGTGCATCTTTGGCTGCAGTGGCTAAAAAGTTAGCTGAAATTCCTGCCGGTTCAAAAGTGCTTACTTATAATTATGATACCGG
>JANMJU010000006.1:0-36254 GCA_031371545.1 Chitinophagaceae bacterium | reverse complement strand
ATCAGCATATGTAGAAACATAAGGACGGTATTTAACACTGTTTCTTAATCGGTTGTAGGAAGACCCTTTATCGTCCGAAACGCCTGCCCCCACTACATTCTGGTTGATATACCTGCCGCTGACACCTGCCTTGAATTTTTTAGATGGTTTGAAATCGATCTTTGCATTGAAAAGATTGCGTTTGTAATTGGCATTTTGTACAATTGCTTTTTCGTAGTTGTTGGTGTAGCCTGCGGTAAAAGTTACCTGGCTGTTGCCACCACTCACTGAAATATTATTATTGGCGACTATACCTGTTTTACCCATCACTTCTTTTTGCCAATCTACCTGCCGGGCATTTTTATAATTGATGAGTGTATCCCAAGAAGTACCATAGGTTTTGGCAAAAGTAGAACTGTCTTGAAAACTGGTTCTGGTTCTTTCATATTCATAAATTACAAATTCATAAGGATCCAATACATCCAGTTCATTTGATAATTTTTTTATTCCAACAGCAGTATTAAAATTTACAGCGAGCTTACCTGCTCTACCATTTTTGGTAGTAACAATTACAACCCCGTTAGCTCCTCTTGCTCCATAGATAGCAGTAGCCGCAGCATCTTTCAATACATCAATACTTTGTATATCCTGCGGAGAAATTGTTGCCAAGCCGTTATCAACCTGAACGCCATCAACAATGTACAACGGGTCGTTGCTTTGAGTGATAGAGCCACCGCCACGTACCCTTACTTTTACATCTGCATCCGGTGCACCTTCGGCAGTAGTAACCTGCACACCTGCAAGGCGGCCTGTTAATGCTTCGGCTGCGTTGTTGATGGGTACATCTTTAATATCTTTTGCAGAGATAGAAGAAATGGAACTGGATATTTCCCTCTTTTTTAAAGTGCCGTAGCCAACATTGATTACCACTTCTTCCTGCTGAATAATATCCTGATCTAATTTAACAGACACTTCCTGGGCGCCGTTGGTAGATACGATGGTAGATTTATATCCCACGAAAGAAATAATCAAATCTGTATTACCGGCATTTTTTACTGTGATAGAAAAATTTCCGGCAGCATCAGTTTGGACCCCTTTTTTTGCACCCTTTGCAAAAATACTTACACCTTTTAATGGAGCCCCGGTAGAATCCTTTACAGATCCTTTAATAGTTTGGGTTTGTGCAAATGCAGTAGCGGATAAAAAAAACACAAGGAATGAAACAAGCAATTTATTCATATAGCAATTTTAGGTTCTGATCAATAATGCAAGCAACAATATCTGTAATACAAAGAGTAGATTTATATCTCAATAGCTGCAACAATCATGTGTCAATAATAAACTTTTTTTCAGCCTGTCATTTAGCTGCCCGATACTATTTTTATGCAATCGTTCCCGACATCGATAACAAATAAACACATGGTAAATAACTGCATCGCTGCAATCAAAAAAAAAGATGAAAATAAGTTTTGCTCAACATCTTTTCATCCCATTTTGCCAATTTGTTATTGTTGTTTTACTGCCTGTCTTGCCAATAATTTCCAACTGCCATGTTTCTTTTGCCACACCAATAAAACCAACAGGTGTACTTCACCGGGTTTACCATTATCATTGATTACTGCATCTAATTTATGTCTTACAATAGCTGTGTTTTTTGATATTGAAATTGTTTGTGCTGTCAGCTCTATGGAAACAAAATCACTTTTGCCACTTACAATTTTTGAAATAAATGCTTCCCTGGTATCAATATGCCCGCTGGAGTGGCCATAACTTAATTCAGCTGCAGTAAGCTGATCGAGTGCAGTTGAATCTGCATCAATCATTGCTTTTTTTAATTGCTCAATACTTTTCTCTACAGCAATCTGTTCTTTGGATTGGCTGTAGGTTACACAAAAAAACAAAACTGAAAACACCGCAAGTAAAAGGATATTTTTTTTCATATAGTTGATAAATTTTAAATTTTTTGGAAGATGGTTAATATTATTTTTTTATCCTTATCCAGTCAATATCTGCAAACCCTGCATCATTGGTATTTATTTTCCTGCTGCAAAAGAAACCAAATTTTGCCCCAACCCATTTACCCGGTACTGCGGTAAATTTTTCTTCAATGGAAGTAAAGTTAATACCGTCAATACTGTAACTAAAAGTACATACTGCATTGCTGTTAACTGACAAGCCTAAATAAATATCTATTGCCTCAATTTTTGAAATCAACTTTTCAATCATAGCATTGCCTTTATCTGCATCTTCACATCTATTATATGCAAGGTACATAGCATCTGCTTTCTTTACCAGTGAGATAACGGCATAACTTTTTCCCATTACCAGCAATCCAAATTGTTCTCCTGTTGTTTTGGGATGAAATGACACTTTTGTTATAGCTGAAAAATTTTCAGCCGGAAATTTTTGTAATAATAAATTGGGAGTCTGCCATAAATTCACCACAGTATCCGGTACTGCAATACTATTCAACCGCAATATTCCTTTTGCAGGAAAACAAAAAGCCCAAGATGCTGAAGGATTCGCCTGCCATTGCCATTGCAATCCCAATTTGCTTTCATTAAATTCATCGCTATCAGCAATGCTTAGCCCGGCAGACACTTTACCTGTATTAGGCATTTTATATTTAGCTACCGGCTCCCCTATTCCATCTCCATCTTTATCTTCTCCTATTACCGGCCAATTGTTTTTCCATTGCATTGGCTGCAGGTGTGCAATTCTGCCATAAGCTCCTTTATCCTGGAAATGAATAAACCAATCTTCTCCATTCTTCAATTGTATCCATGCTCCCTGGTGTGGACCATTTATATTTGTAGTGCCTTGCTGCATCACAATCTTTCTTTCATAAGGGCCATAAATATTTTTGCTCCGCAATACTGTTTGCCATCCTGTACCTACACCACCAGCCGGCGCAAAAATGTAATAATAGCCATTTCGTTTGTATAATTTCGGTCCTTCAATCGTAGGATCAATTTCATGCCCGTCGTATACCAGCACTGCATTGCCAATCACTTTATCAGCAGCTGTATTCAATTGCTTTATCACTAAAATACTTTTGAACCCTGCCCTGCTTCCTGCATAAGCATGCACCAGGTAAACGTTTTTATCATCATCCCAAAGAGGACATGGATCAATCAAACCTTTACCGGCTTCCACCAATATTGGTGTTGACCATGGACCAGTGATTTGCTTTGCTTTGATTAAATAAATACCGTAATCTGGATCGGGATAAAAAATATAAAATTCTCCATTGTGATACCTGATAGAAGGTGCCCATACACCATTGCCATGTTGTGGCTTATCAAATACTTCAATAGGTATCTGCTGTGTCAAGGCGTGGCCAATAATTGTCCAGTGTACCAAATCTTTGCTGTGCAAAATTGGCAAACCCGGAACAGCATTAAAACTTGAAGCAATCATATAAAAGTCATCTTCAACCCTGATTACATCGGGATCACTATAATCAGCATGTATGATGGGGTTTTGATAAGTGGTCTGTGCCGGATCATTCAAATTATTTTTCGGTTGGGCATACACTTGCAATGCAGCGACGAAAAACAAACAGTTCAACAGAAGCCTCGTAATTTTCTTCATAATTATATGGATGCAGTTTGCCAAACTATTTCATAAAAGGTTTCCATGTTCCTAAAATATTTTCTATGGTAAACTTTTTTACTTCTTCATCTGAAAGCTGTTTACTCCAGTTTACCCTTTTACTGGTATCGGCACCGATGCCATAATTTTGATACTCTGCATATCTTGCGGTTGCTTCATTGTTGGGGTTCTTCCAGTTGTTCCAGCCCTCAGGAATAATGTGTTTTCCTATTTCACAATGTATGTAAGTTACACTTGCAGTTGGGCTCCATGGCCTGCCTAAGGAAACTTTATTGATGTTACTGTCTGCTGTTAGTTTACAATCAAAAAAAACAAAACCAAAGGGAATGATGCTGTTAGTGGAAGCCGCAGTAACATGGCTGTTTTTTTTGCTGTGAATAATACAGTTGATAAAGACCGCTGTGGATGCACCAAAAATAAAATCTGTTGTACCCTCAATGTAACAATGATCAAAAAAATGTTTTACACCACTGCCACTTAAAAACAATACATCCTGGAAACCAATCACAGCACAGTCTTTAAACGAAGCCCTGTTTCCTTCTATTCTCAATGCTACAGCCTGCCCTACCGTAAAGCCTGCATTGTTTTCAAAACTGATATGCGCTGCCTGAAAATTATTTCCATAAACCAAAAAAGAAGCACAGGTCCAGGTGTTGAGTGTATCACCATTTTCTAATTTGGTGCCAGCATGATCGTTGTAAGTAATAATCGTATTTGTTTTTCCTTCACCAATTAAAGTGATATTATTTTTGGTGGCATCTACTATAATTTTTTCTTTGTAAACACCTTTCTTTATATAAATGATTACAGGCTTATTATTATTGCTGGGGATGGCATCCAACGCAGACTGTAATGTTTTGTATTTACCCATTCCATTCTTATCTACAATGATCTTTCGCTGGGCATCACATTGAAGGCTCAGTAAAACCATGCACAAAAAAACTATGCTGCCATATTTCATCAGTGATTATTTTAACAACAAAGAGGCAACAAAAAATGATGCCTCTTCATAAACATTCAAAGGAAAAATATCTTACCAGTTATTCCTTGGACAGGAATCATCATACCGGTTGCCCAAAAGAAAACCAATCATTATTTCATGTGTGTTTCTTGAATATTGACTCAATGCTGATGGCGACACATCATACGCATAGCCAATATTAAATGAGCTGGAAATATTCAATCCTGCCATGGCCGAAAAACCACCTAACTGATCACCAAAACGAAAACTGCTGCCGATCCATGCCTTGTCTAAATACTGCAATTTAAAATTAGTAAATATGGATGGTGCTGTTGGCTGAAGGTACTGTACCATCACAGAAGGCATTAAAGAAATCTCTTCATTCAGGAAAAATTTATAGCCAGCTGTGATAAAATAATGTGGTAAAAACGCAGAGCCATATTTAGCAGAATCAGCACCAAACTTTGCTTTTCCAGGCACAATATTTAATACAGAAATACCTGCAAAATAATCTGCCCCGTATAACCACAATCCTGCACCCACCTCAGGTTTCATTTTTGATATTGCACCAGAGGCGTACCCAATTGCCAGGTCATCCTGCTGCCCCGAACCAAAGTCAATTTTTGTGGCATCAATACTCACAGAAGTCATCCCTACCATAAAACCTGCTGCCAGCGTAGTTCTTGGATTTAATCCTTTGTGATAGGCATAAGTGGCATAAGCACCCCACCGGCTGATATACCCGGTCTTATCACTCATAACAATAGCGCCTACCCCATGATGTGGTGCCGGGGCATTGTATTCTTCCATGTAAGAACGGCCTCTTGGATTTTCACCCGGCATTTCAAACGAAGTGGCAGAAGTGCGGTAATCTTTTTTTCCTATCGGCCCCTGTACTGATACATAAGTTGAAACTGGTGATCCGTCTATACCCGTCCATTGATTGCGGTAACTGAGTTTTACATCCGTATAGTTTTCAATACCGGTAATGGCAGGATTGATAATATAGTTGTTCAGTATGTATTGTGAATAGATAGGTTTTTGCTGTGCTTTTACATTCAGTGCAACAAAGAGCATATATACAGATACCAGCTTTTTCATAACATTTATTTTACCTGATGATTGTAACGTAACCAGTTTTGGGGCTGCGTCCACCACCTGTTTCAATTACATAATAGTAAGTTCCAAAAGGCATATCCTTTCCTTTATAAGTACCATCCCACGGCGTGTTGTAGCCAATACTTTCAAGTACCATCTGCCCACTCCTGTTAAATACCCTTACCCTTACAGCGGGATAATATTTCAGGTTGTCTATTTCCCAGGTATCATGATTACCATCATGGTTAGGAGTGAAGGTATTTGGTACAATATATTTCTTAACCACTCTTATGAAAACACTTTTCTCAAATTCACAACCCCTATCAGATATTACTTTCAAATTGTAAGATATATCAGCTGTTGGCAAACCAAAAGGGGTTGCAGAAACAGCACTGTTCAGGTAAGTGGCAGGCGTCCAAAGATAAGAAGCACCATTTGTAATTGCAGGAGAAAGTTTTAAAATATCACCTTCTAAAACATTAATCGTTGACCCACCAAAATTGATACCCGGCGTTGGATTCACCACTAAATTTTTCTCAGTAAAATCAACACATCCCCCTGCTGTGGTGGTATAAGTATACCTGATAACCTGCGTGCCTGCTCCAGCCAATGAAGGCGAGAATGAAGGGCTGCTGCTGATACCATTTCCACTGAAAGCTCCACTGCCCGGCAGGCCAAAAATATCTGAGGCTCCGGTTAAGGTAAATGATGGAGCTTCCTGGCATACCGGCGCAGGCTGTGTAAACTGTGCCTTTGGTGCTGCCAGCAAATTAATATCTTCAAAATGATCGGCGCTGCATCCGCTTCCGCTGTATGCTCTTATCAGCACACGGTAAGTTTTAGATGGCTGGTTGCCAAACACAGGATATTGATTTGTGAATGCAGCATCTAATGCCGGAGAAGTAAATGTTGTTTTCACTGTTGGGTTATTTGTATAATCCCAAAACACTTCTACTTTGTCAACTGTACCAAATCCGTTCACTGCTGTTTTGTTTACAATACCAACCGGCAGGTTACTGCACAGGCTGTTTGGATTGGTCACATCAAACAACGGTGTTGGGGTATTGTATGCCGTTACTGGCAAAACAAAGGATGCTGAACAACTGCTGTCAGAAGTTACCATCAGGCTTGCCTGGTACACAGCTCCTGTTGTATAATTATAAGTTGGATTTTGCAAATTGCTTGTTGCAACCGGTGTAACTCCAAAGTCCCACAACCAGTTAGTGATTTGTCCGCTGCTGATAGCAGCCTGTTGTGTAAACTGTGCCAATCCTACCGGGATACAGATATCCGATACTTTAAACTTGCTTACCGGGTTAGGATTAATGACTACAGGTGTAGAATAAGCAACACTGCTTACACATCCATTTGCATTTTTTATAGATAATGAAACAGTATTAGTTTGTGCCGCAGTAAATGTATGGGTTGCCGGAGCTAATAAAGTTTGAGTTAATAAAGCACTGGCACTGCCATCACCAAAATTCCATTTCCATTCTGTAATACCACCTGTTGCATTTGAAACAGAAGCATCATTGAATGTAACCACACTATCCTTGCAACGGATAGCAGAATAAGTGAACCCTGCTACAGGACTAAGGTTTACATTGATAGCCTGCATAGTTGCGGCAGAAATGCAACCTGCTGCAGAAGTAACGGTAAGCCTTACCGTTCTTGGACCAGAGCCTGTATAAGTATAAGACGGGGTTTGTTGTGTGGAAGATCCGGGAGCTGGTGTATCACCAAAATCCCATTGCCAACCTGTTACAGAACTTGCCGGCGCTGTACTTGATGCAGACGAGAAACTTGCTGCATTACCCAGGCAAACACCAGCAGGTGCAGTAATCACCGCAGTTGGCTGTGCAAATACTTTATCATATAATTTACTTATTGATTTCACACAACCGTTACTGCTGGTTGCAGTAAGGATTACGGTATGATTTCCTGTAAAGTTATAAACATGAGACGGGCTTACCGGATTAGGAGGACTTGAAACAATCCCTGAGGTATCACCAAAATCCCATGCGTAAGTAACTGCAGCTAAAGTGCCGTCACTAATGCTGGTGGTATTTGTAAATAATGCGTTGGCATTCGGCAAACAAGTATTACCAGGTAAAGTAAAATCTGTTACCGGTCTTGCCGCAATGGCAACCGTATTGGTAAATGCTGTACTGCTGGTACAGCCTTTATCTGTTTTCACAGAAAGTGTAACAGTATAATTACCTGAAGCTGGATAAACATGTGTTGGATTTTGAACTGTACTGGTATTATTAGTAACATCTCCAAATGTCCAGTTCCATTGATTGATGATTCCTGCATTGGCCACAGAAATATCAGAGAAGCCAACTGAAAAAGTAGAACAGTTTACTGTATCTGTAAAGTTTGCTGTAGGCAATGCATTTATTGTGATATAGGCCGTATCAGGGGCTGAACTGCAACCTGCTGCAGAGGTTACCGTTAGTATCACCGTTTTTACTCCTGATGCAGTGTATGAATGTATTGGATTTTGTGAAGTGCTGAGAACACTTCCATCTCCAAAATTCCATGACCATCCTGTAACCGAACTTCCTGCTGCAGTACTGGAAGCAGAAGAGAAATTCACAGTGCTGTTTACACAAGCCTCCGCCAATGGAGAAATTTTAGCTACCGGTGCAGCAAAGATGGTACTGTATGGTTTTGTTTTTGTATTGGTACAGCCATTATTGCTGATAGCAGTAAGACTAATTGTATAAGGGCCAGTGCCGGGAAATACATGTGTTGGGCTAACAGGAAGTGGTGGGCTGGTAAGATCACCAGTTCCATCTCCAAAATTCCATATATAAGTTGCCAATGCAATAGTGCCATCGCTGATTGTAGTGGTATTGGTAAACACCGGTGAAGCATTTGGCAAACAGGTATTGCCGGGCAATGTAAAGTCTGCAACTGGTGAGGCTGCAATCGTAATTGTTTTAGTTAATGGCACACTGCTCTTACAGCCATTCACTGTTGTTACAGAAAGTGTGATGGTAAAAGTACCGGAGGCTGCATATACATGCGATGGATTCTGCAGCAGACTGCTGGCAGCATCTCCAAAATCCCAGGCCCAGGCATTAATCGTTCCCCCGTTGGCGTTAGATGTATCGGTAAAGGTGATTGTTCTGGTGGTGCAATTCAGGTCGTATTTGAAACCGGCTACCGGCAATGGATTCACATTGATAGTATGACTTGCCGTATTAGAAGAACTGCAACCGCCTGTTGATTTCACAGTTAAAGTAACCGTATGCGATCCTGCGGTAAGCCATTTATGTTTTGGATTTTTCAAAGTGCTGGTAGTAGCATCATCAAAGGTCCACAACCAGCTTGTGATAGCACCCACTGCAATTGTACTTGCGTCTGTGTAAGCAGCACTGTCGCCCAAACAAACAAAAGTTGGATTTGGGCTGATAACCGCTACAGGCGTAGCTTCTACAACAACGCTATCTTTAAATACTCCCTTGCAGCCATTGGAAGTTTCTAATGTTAAGGTAACAGGGAAAAGCCCTGGGATATTATAAGTATGTGGCTGACTTGGGCTTGTTGCACCATTTACTACTACATCTGCACCCTCACCCGGACCAAAGTTCCATGTCCATTTTACAGGCGTACCTGCAGTATTTCCTGTTATTTGAGATGGTGTTGGATCAAATGTAATTGTTGAACCGGTACAAATAGTATCAGTTGGAGCAATTAAAAATTTAGGCCTGATACCACCTGAAATATCTACCTGTACACTGTCAGAAGATGTACATCCATAAGTATTGTAGGTAGTTAATTTAACATTGAACAAAGTTTGGCCGGGGGTAGTATATAAATGAGATATTGGATTGACGTTACTGTTAGTTGTAGGCAGTTCGCCAAAATTCCATAATAAACTATCAATTGTACTTCCGACCATTGCTTGCGTATTATTGGTAAACTGTACATTAGGATCACCACAAAGTGCAGAATAAGTGAAATTTACATTATCACGCCCTACAATAACAGAAATTTTTTGAATTTCTTTGCCAGGGCAATCACTGGCGAAAGTTCCATAAGCTGTAACATTGATCACATAAGTACCCAATTGATTAAAACTATATTGAACAGGGCAGGTGTAAATATTATAAGTAATTCCATCAACAATGATGGTACCTGTAACTGTTGCTTTGCCGGCGGTTATCCCTCCGGTAGTAAGTCCGCATGAAGGAGTGACCCTGGGATCACAAGTAGTATTTCCCCAGACAATACTATCTACTGTATTAGGATTATGGGGCAATGCAATTTTTAAAGTTACGAGGTTGTCTTTACAAGTTCTAACCGAAGTGGTGGAAGTATCTGTGCCGTTGGGATTAACAGCTACTTTAATTGCAGAAAGATTTTTAACTGCTGTGCCTGCATTGAAACCATAACTTTCTCCCGGATCCATACCATAAGCAATGGCATTAAAACCAACTGCTGAAGAAAGTGTATGATTGGCTGGTGAACTTACTTTAAACTTGGCCCAGGCATAAGTATTATCAAATGTATAAGGGTGAAAGGCATTGGCAATAGGTATGCTGCCAGAGTTGCCATATAGAATACCATTGTAACTGCTGGTTCCCGTATCTGCAACAGCCGCCCCATCCAATTTAAATGAACTAACACCTGTTTGCGGAATCACCACATTGATATAACTGGCACCGGCCAATCCATTGGCAAATGGTGGCGAATAAATTGTAACCCCCGTGATTGATTGCTGTGCAGCACTCAGGATAATCATTTCAGGATCACCTTTACCATTCAGGCCAATTGGGCTGCTTGCTCCCTGAGTGGCACATATACCAGCAATTACAAATTGTGTAACACTAATAGGGTTATCTGCTGAAATAACAGATGGCTGATTGGTTTCAAGGATATAAAATTTACCAGTAGCATTGTATGCACCGGCCCCCAAGACTACACCGTTTACTTTTACAACTGTACCTGCCACCCTAACGTATATCCTAAATAAGTTCCACTCCATTGTTTTTGTTGGTACAGTATAGTACAAGGTTCCCCATGCCACACTTGGGATCATTTGCTGCACCATATTATCTGATCCCGAAGTAGGTGCAGCACATTGTAATGGTGTAGTTACCAGGCACCGGCCATTTCCGCCAAACACAGCGATTTTTTTATCACAGGTTGTGCTAACAGTAGTGCCACTAAGATCAAAGCCTGCAGAGCTGGCAGCATTACCACTTCCTGTAATGGATCCCATGGCATTAAATACCTGGCCCCTGTTAAGTGTCACAGAATAAGTACCGCCTGCAGGATATTTTATATCCGGCGGATTATCTGCAAATATGGTATTGGCAGTTGAATCAATGATAGGTGAAGTAGGACTAAAAGTTACCTGCGTATTATCTTCATTTGCAATTACAAAAAAGAAGGAATTAGGAAGGCCGTTATTACTTGGACCACCATAAGCCTGAACAGTGTAACTTGAATTCCAGGTGCTGGTTGGAAAAATCATACTGGCCCCAGCCGAATTGCCAGAGGCTGCTATATACATCCATACAGAAACCGGTGCTCCATTAGCGCTGGTAACATGAATACCCCTGTTGCTGACACCTGTATAATATAATCTTGCATCGGGCATACCTGATCCATTGTAGTAATCACTCGGATCACCTGCGGGGAAACCAGTAAACGCATGTGTTGAATTAGCAGGAATTGTAAATGTTTGAGGAAATCCAATGGCACCGGGTATGCCAGGCAAAGAAACTGTTACGGTAGCAGCCTGAGATCCGGTAGCAACATTTACTGAAAGCAGCGCTTCTGAACCGGAGCCGGAATTTTGCTTCATCTTATTTTCGTAACCGAACCCTAACCAAAAATCGTTACCATTATTGGTAACATTATCCGGAGACTGAACCACTGTACCAGAAAGGAAAACGGTATCTGCATTTATAGGAATGGTTCCCCCGCCAGTATGTGTTATGAAGCCTGGATGAGTTCCATAAGCTGCAGGTAATTGTACATAAATTGGCACAGAAAATAAAGTAGCCCCATTATAAGGAACAGTAATAGAGGTTGCCCAAACAGGACCATTTGTCAATGATAATTGATAACCGCCTGTTGCTGTAATGGTAATATTTCCAGGAGCCCCGGTAAGGAATGCCCCGGAAAGTGAGTAGCTGATAGATAATTGATTTGCACCAAAAAGATTTTCTCCAAAATCAATATTTCCGGGTATGGCTGTTAAAGTAGGTGTAGCCGCACAGGAAGTGGTAAAAACAGAATCTCCTCCATACACAGTTCCGTTAGCATTGGTAGCATAAGCCCTTACATGATAAGTGGTGCAGGGAGTTAATAATTTCATCCAGTCACTATAAGTATTGGGCTGTATTCCACCAGATCCTCCACCGAATGAAATTTTATTGGTGGTTGGTACTCCTGCAATGGTTGGAGGTATAAGCGTTGAACTCCATACCAGTCCTTTATCTGTTACATAAGCCCCGCCGCTATCCACCAGAATACAGCGGCCAAATGCTTTGTTGGATAAAACAGGGTTAGGCATGCCCGTCACTACTGTTGGTGTGGTGGGAGGCGAAGTTGTAAAACTAAAATCGGCACCATAGAAAGTTCCAAACTGTGTAATAATATATGCTCGTACATGATACAACGTACCGGCAGTAAGGCCTGTGAGTGTTGAGTTAAGAACACCAGCTGCACCATTGCTGGAAAAACCAGAAGAAGGATAAGTAGGATTTACTGAAGTACCCCACACAAAACCACTTTGAGAAACCGTGTGGTAGCCGGCACCAAACTGAAATGATCCGGTAGCATTTGCTGTGTATAAACCAGTGCTGGTTGCTGTAAGTGTAGTTACCGTTGGTGCTACTGAAGGAGGCGTTGAAACCGTTCCGCAAAAAACAAGGTTGATAACACGAAATATATCATTTTTCGCTGAGGTGGCACCATCTGTGGAATATACATAAAACCGGATGACATAAGTGTGGCCATTATAAAATGTTTCATTAATTGCACCAAAATTTATACTTGTAGTAGTCAGATCCACAATTTGTGGTGCAGCTAAAGGCCTCCATGGCCCTGCATTGTCAATTTGAAAGTATGGCACTATTGTAAAATGACTGGCTGCTCCAAGGTCAAACTGTGTATCAGGCTGATATACATTAAATGTAATGCAGGTGATAGTCATGTCATAATTTGGCTTGGGAGAAATGGGGATATCAAAACCAAAACCATCTGTCCTAGAAGTCGGCCATGCAAGGCTATTTGTTTTAACACGATAGCCCTGTGAATTATAAGAGGCTGTCTGCATACTGCTTCCGGGAGTAAGAGTACCTGTTACGATATTTGGATTGGTAAGTGATACCTGCGCCTGGCCTTGCGGAGTATTATTATTTATGACATTTGGATTACGCAATGGAAAGACAGCCAGCTGTGCAAAAGATATATTTTGCACAACGACTGTTAATAAGGCGATGAAGAAAATTCCCTTAACAGAATAAGGGAAAAAATGTACCAATTTATTTTTCATATAACTGAGCTTCATTTTTAAAAATCATAGTTCTCTACATTTCAGTTTGAAATATGAATTTGAATGAGGTATAGATAAGCAATGAAGACAACGACGCTTAACTAAGCAATAACGCTGCCTGTATTAAAAAAAATCTTTCTACAGTCTGCACTTTTTCTCTAACCTATTTATTAAAAAAATACCTTAACGATATTTCATGTGCCGAACTGCCATCATCAAAATAACTTAAAGGCGTACTGTATTGATCAAATGCATAACCAATGGAAAATACATGATTGATCTTTACACCTGCAAAAGCCGAATAACTTTGTTTATGATGATAATTAAATCCAATCCACAAAAGGTCTCTGTGTTCTAATCTTACACCGCCGGAAATATCTGCCGGTAAGCCTGGCTGAAATTGCAGCATTACATTTGGTACCAAAATATTGTCTTCATCTGTTTTTAAATTGTAGCTGGCCATTGCATAATAATGGCGGTACATTTTACCCTCCGGGTTGTTGGCCGATTTTATAAAATTAAATTGAGATTGAATAAGCTGCTGTACCGAAAACCCTGCATTGAATGTGGGTGATTTATAATAAATACCTGCAGACGCATCCCCTTTAACTGTGGTGCCAGAACTTGCCAGCAAAGGATCATTCGGAATATACTGGCTAAATTCACTTTTATTAATGCGATACTGAAGCACCTGTCCGCCAAGGCCAAACATGATCCTTTTTCCTTTTTCCAGTTCTACACTGTATGAAAGATTTACCTGTCCACCGGTTCGGCTGGTAGGTCCTGTCTTGTCATCATACAATACCACTGCAAGGCCCACTTTCTTTTTTTCAAAATATTTATCACCAAAAAGAATAGTGGTCTGAGGACCGCCTGGCAATGAAGCCCACATTTTTCTGTAGGTAGCACCAATAGAAGCCTGGTCATTGGCACCGGCAGCAGCAGGATTAAATATAAAATTATGCTGCGTAAACTGGCTTAGTGTAAATATCTGCTGAGCCTTACTAACGTTAGTGAATACAAGCAACAACAAGAGAGAAAATATTGATCTGATTTGCATACTAATAATTTTTATTACCGTTTAAAAAACTTCTTTTACTATTGTGTTCATCCAATTTTTACCGCATGATGGTTACATTACCCCTTAAGAATGATACACCACCATTTCTCAACAGAACTTTTATGATGTAATAATATGTTGCATCTGGCAATGCCTTGCCATTATGTGTCCCATCCCAGTTATTTGTGTACTGGTTATTACTGTATACTAGTCCACCCCAGCGGTTATACACATCTACTTTTACTTCTTTGGTACAGGTGCCATTTATTATAACCCACTTATCATAAAAACCATCATTGTTAGGTGTAAATACATTTGGCGGAACTACGCAAAGCTTGCAGGGATCAGGACTCACTACAATTGGTAAAGTAGCAGATACTGAACAAACATTGGACGGGATACTGTATCCAATGGTAAATGTACCTACACCTGCAACTAAAGGACTAAATGTGCTGCCAAATATACCACTACCCGTAAATACCCCTCCTGCAATATTCGGCACTAATAGCACAGGATCATGATCTGCACATAATGTCTCTATTGGTGTAATAGACAATACAACCGATTGTGAAACTACAATTGTTTGTGTTGCTGAAGCAGTACATCCTGCCTGTGTGGTATAAGTATAGGTAATGGTATGTGTACCTACACCGGCCACTGAAGGATTAAAATTACCACCAGATACACCCAGACCTGAATACACACCTGTAGCTACGCCGCTTACAGCAACAGGCGAACCGCCGGTTAATGCAAATGCAGGGTTGGTATTACATACGCCGGTTAATGCATCAAAGGTTACCGTTGGTGTTGCAGCAATCGTTATTGTCTGGCTAAATACTGTAGACGTACAACCAGTAGATGATACTACAGTTAATGTAACAGTATAAATACCCGGAGCTGTATAGGTAAAAGTTTGGGCATTGCCGTTAGCAGCATTTACAATTGAACCAGCTCCTGCACCAAAGTCCCAGTTCCATTGAGTAATGGTACCAGAGGTAAGTGTAGAAGTGTTTGTAAAACTGTGTGCTACATTTACACATCCGTCGGCGTTAGCGGTAAAGCCTGCTACAGGTACACCTGAAAAAGTCAACACTTTTGAGGTATCTCCATAGCAGCCTTCTGTTGTTACTGTCCTTAGATGAACAGTAAAGCTTCCCCCTGCAGTATAAGTATAGCTTGGGTTTTGAATAGTAGACGTACCTGCAGGAGTATTACCAAAATTCCACTGCCAGGTATCAATAGTACCTCCATTGCCTAAGGAAGCATCTGTAAATTGTACTGGTATCAAACAACCGCTGGTACTTGAGAAAGTAAAATCAGGTTCAGGTCCCTTAACTACAGCAATCGGGTAAATATATTCTTTAACCCCATTACATCCATCAGGTGTAGGACTGGTGGCAGAAACATGTACATTGAAAGTATTGACTGCATTGTAAACATAAGGAGCAGGTATCCTGTAAGTATATAATTGTACGCCATTTATTATTACACTGTCCACCAACACCAGTGGATCAAGTAAAGTTGCTCCTGTCTGTGTAACATTTGCGTTGGGTAATAAATCAGGATTTGTTCCAAAATCCCACAATATACTTACCGGCTTAAAGGCAAGCGTAATACTCATAAAAAATTCTGAACCACGACAGGCCGCCACTGCTGCACCTGTTCCAAACTGGTTCTGAACAGTAAAATCGGATAACAAATCCACGAGATTGGTACCTGCATTGTAAGCATAACTTTCAGAGCTTGAATAGCCGTAAGAAATAGCATTGAACCCACCACCAGTGGATGATAATTTATAAAACACTGTAGGAGAATAACCAGTGGCAAGCGATATTTGAGCATAAGAGAATGTGCCATCTATTGCTGTAAATGTAGCCGGTACGGATACTGCATTTTGATCTACGATAGAAAAGTTTGATACATCAGCAGATTTAATGACGACATTAATAAAGTTGATTGAGTTAGCATTTTGCGTAGCAATCGGCGATACAATAATCTTGTCAATTGTTTGCTCAACAGGGCTTAGATAAATCATATCAGGATCACCTGCAGTTGGGGCAAAGTTGTTGCCGCACTTGGTTCTGTTGGTAATGTATTGGGCTACCATTACCGGCGAAGTAGAATTGATCACTACCGGGATACTGGTTCTGAATTCGTAGTATAAATTATTCGTCAGCGTTATGGAAGTGCTTGGTGCCCCTGTACTGGCCGTTGTTAAGCCGGGTATTGGTGCTGCGTTTGGAAGGGTAACACCGTTTACTGTTACCACTGTTGAAGCATAATCAGGATTAATCATCACCCTGTAAATATTATCAGAATAGTTAGTACCTCCTGTGGGAGCAGAAACATACTGACGCCCCCAGGCAACGGATGGAAATGATTGTTGAAATAAATTATCACTGGAAGCAGTAGAACCATCGCAGGTAATAGCAATTTTTCCACTACCGGAAAAAACAGCAATCGGTTGGCAGGCACTTCCTGCACTACTGATAGATTTTACCTGTGTGCCGGTAATATCTGTAACATTATTAGAACCTTTTATCAACCATACATCACCTTTATTTAATGTTTTTGTATTAACACCTGTTAAACCCGTTTCACTCATAATGCCCGGAGGGAGTGTTACTTCTACTGTGGTATTATCCTGTGTAGCAACTGCAAAACAATATGAACGTGAATTGGCGCTGGAAGAATTGGAAAGCTGGTCGTAGTTTAATGCGGTATAGTTTTTACCCAAGGTATTTACCGGGAATAAAACTGTTGCGGCTGTAACCTGGCTTCCGGAAATTTCTGCATAAGCCACCATTGGTTTTGTGCTGTGAATATAAATTCCCTTACCAGCAATAACTCCTTCATCAATCAGGCGGGCATCATCTGCTCCTGTCCATGGCAATACGCTGGAAGCTGTGATGGTATTGGCTGGTAAATTAATTGTTTCAACTAAACTGGTGCCTACATAAACAGTAACAACTGCTGCTGAATCAGAACTAAAATATAAAGTCATGATGGCATTGCTGTTGGTACCGTTTGCAGTAGTAATTTTTTCATGAGGGCCAAAGCCTGTCCAAAAATCTGTTCCCCTATTTGAGAAACCTACTTTACCCTGGCCGCCTACCGGCTGAATAGCTCCTGTTAATATTACATTTTTAGTAGGTGCTCCACCGCCTGCATTTGTAATTACTTTATTGTAATTAGCCAGTGCTGATGGAGAAAACCTTACATAAATAGTTGTGTTGGCCAGTGTGCCACCTGTGTATGGTAAATTAAGTGCTCCGGTAAAACCACTGCCCGATGAAGTAGAAACCCTATAACCCGGAGGTGCAGTTATGGCAATATTGCCTGCTGCCGGAGTTAAAAAATATCCAGAGATAGTATAAGTTTGATTGGCCGATACACTTCCCTGCAAAATAGTTCCAAATCCTAGAGAATCAGGTACTACAACAATTGTAGGCGTTGGGGCTGGAGTGGTAAAACTTACTTCGTTGCCATATCCTGTACCAACTGTGTTAATTGCATAAGCTCTTACAAAATAAGTAGTGTTTGGTAATAAGCCAGCTAAGAAACTGCTGAATGAACCAGATCCACTGCCATCGCTGGTATTGCTGCTGGCCGGATAAGTTGGTGTTCCGGTTGTGTTCCAGCAAACACCTCTTTGGGTAACAGGATCTCCGCCATTGTCTGTAATATTTCCTCCGCTGTTTGCAGTAACAGGACTGTTAGCTGCAGCAGCAGTAGTAGTAAGTGTTGGAACAACCGGTGGTGCAGTAGTAAATGTCAAATCAGCTCCGTAAGCTGTGCCAATAATATTGGTAGCATAAGCTCTTACATGGTAAGTGGTATTTGCTAAAAGTCCTGTGATTGGAGTAGTGAAGGGTCCTGAAGCTGGGCCGTTGGTTGTAATAGTTGTAAGCGCTGTAGTGGGATTAGCTGCTATATCCCAGCAAAAACCACTGGCGGTAACAGGCCATAATCCACCCGAAGTAATATCTCCGCTGGCACTGCCGGTGGATGTTCCGGTAGCGGAAGCTGTTGTAGTAAGCACTGTTGGTGGCGGGCCGGAAGGACTTGCATTGCCACTGAATACAACGTTCTTTATATATACCGAACGGCTCGATGTGGTGGTGCCTGCTGCATAAATGTACATCCGCACCACATAAGTATGGCCCGAAGCCAATGGAGTAGCTAATACGCCAAAAGTTATATTATTAGTACCGCCACTTGGCAATGTTTGAGGTGTACCAAAACTTGTCCATGCTCCGGCTCCATCTGACTGATATGCAAGACTGGCAATGTTATTACCACTTGAACCTGAAGTTTTCACAGTGAATGTCAACCCGGTAATGTTTAAATCATAAGCCCCGTTTGGCGAAAGCGGAAAGTCAATATTAAATCCATCTGTTGCAACAGTTGGCCAGTTACCGGAAGCAATCTGGCAACGGTAGCCATCCGTATTGTGTGAACCAGGATTTGGGAAACTGGTGCCAGGGGCCATTAATCCAGCCGTAACTGAAGCGGCCTGCACATCACCGGTAACACTTGTTTTATTGGTAGTTGAAGTTAAACCCCAGGTAGCTGTTACCTGTGCATGAACATTCAACATAAATAAAATCATCCCGGTACTTATCAGGAAAAATTTAAATAACCCGGAGAGGCCGTTTGCGTTTCTTTTTTTTGGTTGTGGAAATATCATATTTCCAGGAAAGGAATGACAAGTTTTTTTCATAATAGTTAAGCTAGTGTATCAAACATATACAAAATGCAATGTGCTGCATTGATAATGATTTGTAAGCTACGCAATAAAACAAAAGACTTATTTTATGGTATCTACTTTTTTTATGCAAACGTTCCCGATAACGATGCCCTTTTGGGTTTATTTTTTTCTTTAAAAAAAGGAAGGGAAATCCTTACCAATTGCACTATTCTTTTATAAATAACAAAAAGAAAATCTGCTGTATAAATGCTGTATAAAGTAAATAAAAAAAGGGCTGCTAAAAGTGCAGCCCAATTTTATTATTGCTCAAAGCTTGTTATTCGATGATGATATTTTTTACCGCCCTGAATGTACCATTACTGATTTGCAAATTGTACAATCCGCTGTTAGCAGAAGAAGGCAAATCAATTACCAAAGTAGCAGAGCCACCAAGGTGAGTGATTTGTTTTGAATAAACCTCCTGTCCCAGTTTGTTTGATAAAGAAACAGTGTAGATCGCCTTATCCAAATTCTCAAATTGTACACTTACATTATTTCCCCTTACCGGATTTGGATAAACAGTAATTCCCTGTTTTATTCCATTGGTATTTACTTTAACTACAGCGCTGTATACCATACGGCCGCTTCTTTCAGTAGCTTTTATCCTGTAAAAATTATTGCCGCTTACAAAATTAGCATCGGTGTAAGTATAGCTGTTTAAAGAGCCATTATTAGTTCTTGCCGGCAAAGTAGCAGCAGTTGTAAATGTCCTGCCATCATTCGATCTTTCAATTACATAATTAATTACATCCAATTCAACCGCATTACCAAAATCAACCTGGATACCATTTTGTTTTTGAGCAACCCTCACATTAACAAATGCTACGGGAACCGGATTGCTGCTGGTAACTCCAAAGAAACCAAAAGAAGTAAAGCCAGTTCCTTTTGCAACATAAGGATCAACTAATGTACCCGTTCCTGTTACAGAAGCAGTTTTATAATCCCATCCAGTTCCATTCCAGCGGATGACGCTGATGGCACCGCTATGACTGAAACCAGAAGCTGTTTCATCAGCAGTTGTCCATGCCAGTCTTACAGTATCTTCGTTGCCACCCGGTGTTGCTTCAGTAATATTCCATTCTTTTAAAATAGTATTGGCAGGTGCTGCATTGGTAAAAGTATTTTTTAGAGTAGCAGTAAATACTTCTGCTGGGCCGTTGGTACCGCTAATAGTAGCGGCATTATAACCGCCGGCGGTTGTGGTAATAGGATACACTATCTTAGTACCATCATTTGGAACACTTCTTTTTACTGCGGCAGTCCCATTCAATATAAAAGCATTTCCATTAAAGTTCATTATAGTTGCTAGTGTTGCATCTACTGTAACTCCAGTACTTATATTTATATTTCCTACACCTGGAGCTACAGGAGACGAATTAAATCCACTCCCTGTCTTTAAAACCCCATTTATATTAAGATTCACTGTTCCTCCTGTAGGTGAAATAGCTGTAAAATTTCCAGTGGTGGAAGTTGACCCAGTTAAGTCTAATGTGCCATTTATATTGTAGGAATATGTTCCAAATCCAGTACCACTTCCTATTGAGTTGGAATGAAAATACCCAGTTGGGTTAGAAATGGTAATTTTTTTTCCTGCGTTTAATGTAACAACATAATTATCTGTTGCAACGGGATTGTATATAGCAGAAAGTGCATGATTAGCTGATTGTTCTAAAATCAGATCTTGGTCAATTACAAGTACTGGATTATTGACATTTCCTCCTCTCATCCTTATTCTTGCAAGGTCTGTAGTTCCTGATCCAGTAATTGTTACATTACCAGCAGCAACGGGTATTTCGAGTATAATAAGTCCAGCACTATTTCCTAATGTTCCATTATTTGTAATGGTGACATTATTGGGCCCTGTAAACCCAGTGCCGCCATTCCCCGGTTTTAAAGTAAAATTTCCTGCAGCAAGCAAGCTGCCACCTGCTTCTATGGTAAGCCCCATCATATTTTTACTTGCATCCATTGTTACTGTATGACCAGAGCGAATATAAATGTGGTGAGTTCCACTTGGTACTGCAGTAGTTTGAGCTGTTCCTGTTCCCTGGGCTCCGGGTGTATTGGTTATATTTCCTGCAAAGGTTTCCCATATTGTTGAAGTTGCCCATGTACCAGAACTTAGGCTAGACCAAATTGTAGGAAATTGAGCATTTGCATATCCGGTCAAAAGAGTAAATGCAATCACTAAAACAAATGAGTAAGTAAAAAATTTTTTCATAAAAACAATTTTGATAGTCTGTGTATTTTATTTGCTATAATAGTGTATTAAGCAATATTGAAAATTTGAATTTCAGGAAGAATATATGGCAAGTCATTACTGGTATAATTTTCTTTATAGAAAATTGAATATATCCAGAATAGCTGAAAACAAATTTAGTTTATAATTATTTAGGAGAGGTAAAAATATTGTGTAAAGATGCCCTGTGGAGGCGATTTTTTACGCAATCGTTCCCGATTAATCTTCATAAAAGGTTACAGTTTTTTTTAAATCTGTAATCTTTTATCAATACAAAAGCCCCTCCTAAAAGGGGCTCCTGCATTTCATTAGCCAGCAGAATAAATTATTATTGTTTTATAAATTTTACAAACTCCACTTTGTCGTTGTTTACAAAAACTAAATTGTAAGCACCAACCGGCATCGAGCCTGCATTGATATTTGTTTGCACAGCATCTTTCAGCACAGGCATCTGCAGCATCTTTCTTCCATCAAAAGAATATACTTCAATCTTGGCGCCTGCAGTTGCTTTTGCATGAAAAACAAAAACGTTGTCTGTTACCAGGTTGGGGATTATTTTTAATCCATCTGCTTTTTTAATGTTTACAGAATTAACATAACTGTAAACAAAACTGCCATTCCTGTTTTTCATTTTCAACCGGTAAAATACCATGCCTGGTAAATCCCTGTTATCAAAGAAAACATAATTATTCTGGCCTGGGGTATTGCTTGCAGTTATATCACCAATGGGTGAAAAATTTATCCCGTCAATACTCCGTTCCACATCAAAACCTTTTACATTGATTTCGTTTTCTGTATTCCAGCTTAACCGCACTTTGTTGTTAATATATACAGCAGTAAAATACAGCAGCGATAAAGGCACCGGCGTGGTAACCAATCCTTTTACCAATACATTTTTTAATTGTGCAAACCTTGGTGTACCGGTACTGCCACAAGCCCAGTAAAGCCTTACAGATAAAGTTTCACCCTCATTCAAACTCACGCCATTACTGCTGTTGAGCGAAAGAGAATAATAATCTACCGGCCCGGCATTGCTTTGAACCAATGGAAATGATTTGGCAAAACTGCCACTTGGCGACAATACCAGCACATTGCCTGCAGCGCCAATACCATCTAAAAATTCAGTAGAATCGGCCGGGGAAGAAAAACCATTTTTTGAATATACAGCAGCCATTTTAATTCCGCTTTGTGTGCCATAAAAATTTGTATTGAAAGAAATAGAATCTATTCGTACCGCATTACCGGGTGCGGCGGTAACAGTAAATTCTTCATAGTAAGTACGCTTCAAAGTACCACCAATATTTTGCCAGTTATTACCTGCAGCATTGGCACCAAACACCTGGCCGTATTGTACCGAATATGCAGGTAAAGGTTGTGCAGGTGGTGCTGGTAGGCTGCCATCTGTAGTAAATAAATTAAACAAAGAACTTGTGCTGGCTGTTACGGCTGCCGATCTTACTGCAACACTGTCCTGTGCATTTGTTGTCAAAGCCCATGCCTGCAATAAAACTGAAGTAGATGGCGGAGTTGTTCTTCCTTTTACAGGCACATCAATTACGGCTACCCCAGTTGCTGTATTTGAAACATTGCCTGTATAAATACCAGTAGCCGCTGCATTCAGCCTTACATTAATAGTGGTGGTAGCAACTGTGCCTGATGAAGGCACTAACACAAGTGAAGTAGTACTGTTGAACCAATCTACGCCATTTACAGATATTTCAAAATTTGTGGGAGCAGTAATGGTGATATTACTGGTAAGATTTGATCCGGATATGGTGTAAGACTGAAAAGCCGATGGCGTACCCAATACCTGATTGAGCCCACAAAAAAATAAAGTTGCAGGTGCATTTACAATGATTGCAGCTGCATTAGAAACAACCACGGTGTCAGTGACATGACTGGCATAGCCTGCCTTTGAAGCAACAAGATAATAATAATAACTGCTGCCTGAAGCTGGTACTGAGATATCCGTATATTGAAAATTAACAGCGGTATCGGTAAGAGATGTTTCTGTATACACCGGTGCAAAACTAACATTATCAGAAGAACGAAAAAGTTGATACTGGATACCTGTTAATGGCCAGCTGATATTCCAATTGAATGCAACAGCGGAAGCTCCTTTAACTGCCTTGAAATTAGACACGGCAATATCAGTTGGTGAAACATTGCAGATACCTGCCTGCACTGTACATGGATTCCAGGCACCAAAAATATTAGCAGTTGTATAGCTGTCTGCTTCCGGCTGGGTTAATTGAAAACTCCATGGAACCCTGGTGCTAACATCCAGCAATGAGCCATTAAAATATTTACTCTGGTATTCGCCATAATAAATATTTGCTGTAATGCTGTTTGCATTCCAAACTGACCAGCCTGCAGGATGTATGTGGCTGCTTAATAATGAATTTAAAAAAACTGTTTTCTGTGCAGTCAGTGCTTCGCTGGGGCTTGGCCATGGCCTGCTTAAATAATAGGAAGTGACGCCGGTATTATTGGGCAACCTGGCATCCCGAAAAACAAAACCATACGGCTGACCCGTTGGGGTATTAGGTGCCGTTATGTATGATGTAGCGGTGGCTGTCCGTGTCTTGGCATACACAATACAAGAATCGAACAACGCAACAGCACTGCCAAAAATAAAATCAATATTGCCATCAATGTAGCAGCTTTTAAAATAACATTTTGGTGTACCGCCTCCTTTTAGATAAACCGTATCCTGGTTGCCAAGAAAACGGCAGTTTTTAAACACCGCCCTGTCGGCATTTACCAACACAGTTACTGCCTGTGAGCCATCACCATAGCTATTTTCAAAAGTTATGTTAACAGCTGAAAAGTCATTGGCATTTACAGAAAAGCTGGCAGAATTTTGTGTGCCTAATGTTGCACTGCAGGAAGTATATTTTCCTGCATAATCATCGTAAGTAAGAATGGTATTGGCCACACTCTCCCCAATCAATTGTATAAATGTTTTATTGGATGGGATGGTAATCTTTTCTTTATACCGTCCATCTTTTATAAAAATTGTAAATGCAGCAGTGCCGCCTGCAGGTGCTGCATTGATGGCTTCCTGTACAGTGAGGTAATTACCTGAACCGTCTTTTGCCACCATCAAATTGTAGCCATAACTATTGCCGGCAAATACCAGTAAGAGAACCAAGATTTTCAGGAAAGAAAATTTCATAAAAAATTTATCTGTTTTACCTGGTGTTCAAAAATTGTATCTCACCAGTTTTATTTTTTGTCACTAAATGCAGGCATGAGACGAAAATATTTTTCCAGCATTACAAAAAAAATAATTAAAAAAAAAGGGTTCAAGGAATTTGATATTATTCAAGGGGTATACAAACTGGTAAGCCCATGCAATGTAATTTCATTTCATCAAAAAACGACTGCAGTGTGGTATTTAATTACGCAAACGTTGCCACAATTTTATCTCTTGAAGCAAACTTATTTTAAGCTGGTAAGTTGTTAAAAAAAACTATCTTTAAACACACAAAAGTTTGCTGCCTGCCATTATTTTAGCGGTTTCAAAAATAAACAATGTGGTAATATAAAATGTACGAAGCAATCACTATCAAAGATATTGGTAAAGCGTTGGGGCTTTCCACTTCCACTGTTTCAAGAGCGTTGAGAGGAAGTTACGAGATCAGTTCTGAAACAAAAAAACTGGTGCTGGAATATGCAGAGAAGATCAATTACCGCCCCAATCCAATTGCATTGAGTTTGAAAGGAAGACGCAATTGCTCCATTGGTGTAATTGTAAGTGAGATAGCCAACAACTTTTTTTCGCAGGCCATTAATGGCATAGAATCAATTGCCTACAACCGGGGGTACCATATTATTATTTCCCAAAGCCATGAATCGTACGAACGGGAGGTGGTGAACATTCAGCATCTTGCATCCAGGTCGGTGGATGGTTTACTGGTTTCTCTTTCCAGTGAAACAAAAGATCTTTCACACCTGACGCACCTGCATGAAAAAGGTTTGCCCATCGTTTTTTTTGACAGGATACCGGATGAAATAAATACGTTCAAAGTAATTGCAGATAATCAGAAAGCATCTTATGATGCCACCACCCACCTGATAAAAAAAGGCTATAAAAAAATTGCCCACATTACCAATGCCGTTAACCTTTCCATTACCAAAGAGCGGCTGGAAGGATACAAAAATGCATTGACAGAAAACGGACTTACTTTCAATCCAAAATTTGTACAATATTGTAACCATGGCGGTATGGTGGCCGAAGAAATTGAAGAAGCATTGAAACACCTGATGGCTCAAAAACAAAAACCTGATGCAGTGCTAACTGCCAGTGACAGGATTACTACCTGCCTGTTGTCTGCTGCAAGAAAATTAAAATTGAAAGTGCCGGAAAATATTGCGATTGTTGGTTTCACCAATACCAATATCCCGGAATTATTTAATCCGCCACTCACCACTATCCGGCAGCCGGCTTTTGAAATGGGACAGACTGCGACAGAATTATTAATTAAAATTATTGAAAGCAAAAGGCCCATAACAGAGTTTGAAACAAAAGTGCTGGATACAGAATTATCTATCAGAGAGTCTTCTTAAAAAAGGCGGGTTACTCATAAATAAAAAGACATCCATTGCGTCAGCAATGGATGTCTTTGATTATAGTGCCAGTATCATTATACCTTAAATGTTTCTCTCCAGCTCAACATCCCTCCCACCAAATTTTTTGCATTTTTAAACCCCGCCATCTCCAGTATTTGACAGGCCTGGCCGCTGCGGTTGCCGCTTCTGCAATACACAATCACTTCTTTATCTTTCCAATCTTCTATATCATCCAGCTGCATGGTTTGTACTTTACCTAACGGTAACAGTAAGCCGCCAATATTAAACTCGGCATTTTCATGTGGTTCCCTCACATCTACAATGTGCAATTGTTCCCCTGCATCTATTTTTGCTTTTACTTCTTCAACGGTAATTGTATTCATGTATTTATTTTTTATCGGTCTTTTTATTATTATTTTTATTTTCAACAGAGTCAGTAAGATTGATCATCACCGGAGACAGCCATATGTCCATTACCATACCTGGTTTTATAAATACCAATTGCTTGTTGTCATCCAAATGCGGCGGATTTTGTTTGTAGATAAATGATCTCAACGTGTCTTTCACATCAGCACCAGCTACCAGTGATACCAACACACCCAAACTGTCTAGCTCTCCTTTTGCCTCACCGTAGGTCATCCCAATAAGATCGGGTACCACCTGGTTACTTTCTTCATCTACTCCACGGCTTATGATAAGTGATATGCGGCTGCCCCACTGCACTTTAGCACCTGCGGCAATCCTGCTGCCATTATATTGCTGTTCCAATACAGTTCCTTTTGCAAAATCGGCCCGGTAAACTGTATCACCCAATTTCAGGTGATTGCGTTCTAAAATATCCAATACAAAACTTAGTGGTTTGCCTTCTAATACCGGCATTACAATCATCGGCGGCACATAACGGTTAACCGTTAAAAAGACTGTACGGTTTACTTTTACGGTAGCATTGGCATCTGGTAATTGTTTAATAACGGTGCCCTTTGCCAGCGAATCAGTATATACAGAATCCTGTATCACCACTTCAAATCCTTTGCTCTCCAAAAACTTAATTGATTCATTTGTATTCTTACCTTTTACTGCAGGTACGGTAAGGTAGTCGCCATGTTTTGTTATCCAGCCCAATAACTGCAGGATAAAAAAAATCAGCAAAAAAGCCAGGGCCGCTGCTGCTAACAAGTTTACCCAAAAAGGCCTGTCGGTTATAAATTTGAACATCCTATATTATTAGTTGATCGGTGATTAGTTGTTAGTGATCAGTTATGTGTTACGAGTTATGGGGTTGTTTTGTTTATCTATTTATACTCATTTACCAAACAAGCTTCAAATATAAAACATCAAATTTTTATCAATTAAAACATTCTTCAATTAAAGCAGTGTAAAATTCTTTCAAACTCCATCCCATCGCTTTCACCTGCTGTGGTACAATGCTTGCTTCACTTTGCCCGGGTACTGTATTTATCTCCAGCATGTATGGATGCCTGCTGGCTTCATCATAAATAAAATCAATCCTCACCACTCCCCTGCAGTTAAAAATGCTGTAGGCTTTTTTTGCAGCGCCTCTTACTTTTTCAGCAACAGCTTCTTCTACATTTGCCGGTGTTACTTCTTCGCTGGCTCCTTCATATTTTGCTTCGTAATCAAAAAATTCTTTTTTAGAAATTACTTCCGTCATTGGCAGGGCAATAATATTTCCTTTTGATTTAAAAACACCAATGGTGAACTCCCTTCCTTTAATATATTCTTCCACCAGCACTTGGCTGTCTTCGGCAAATGCTTTGTCAAGCGCCTGTTGCAGGTTGGTGGCTTCATTTACTTTACTCATGCCAATGCTGCTGCCGCCATTGTTTGGTTTTACAAAAACAGGGAGTTTCAGTTCTTTCAAAATATCATCCGGGCTCACAATTATCTCTTTAAACAAGTGCATTGATTTTGCAACCTTCACTCCTCCAAAAGCTGCTACAGCCACGGTGTAACGTTTATTAAAAGTAAGTGCAGAAGTAGCTGCATCGCAGGATGTATAAGGTATCTGCAGGCAATCAAAATAACCCTGCAGTTTTCCATCTTCACCAGGTGTGCCATGCAGGGCAATCAGTACGGCATCAAACAATATTTTTCTTCCATTGATGGTTAAAGAAAAATCATTTTTATCCACTGCAATTTTTTCAGCATCCGGTGAGGTGTAAAACCAGCCAGCCGGGTTAATATCTATGGTGTAATAATTCCACTTGGAGGTATCAATATTTTGTTCAATGGTAGCTGCTGTTTTATAAGAAATAACAGATTCGCCGGAGTATCCACCTGTAACTAAAGCAATTGTTTTATTCATCAGTTTTTTAATAAGGATTGTTTTGACAAAGAAACGAAAATACTTTAATGTTTAAGGGATTTTAGTTTTAAGTTAAGAGTTGGAAGGTAAGTTATAAGTGATGAGTTATGAGTGATAAGTTGCAGCGCTGCTTTAAAAACCTTCAACTTTCAATTATTCCACTCCATCATTTGCCGATTGCAATACAAACTTCCATTTGCCATTGGGCTGGCGTTTCCAGATGGTTACATAAGTGCCGTAAAAAACAGTATCTGCATCATTGGGTTTTATAGAATATATTCCATAAGTATAGCCTAAATCACCAGCCCCGGCTATGTTGGCGCTCTTGGGATCCCAAGTCATGGTAAAAGCAGAATCATTGCCCTGGCTGATAAAATCCACTGCATTGCCACCTGCAAGCGGCAGGCTGCCGGGCCTCAGCAAAACACCATTGCTGTCTATAAATTCCATGTAAGCATTCCGCAAACCTTTAGCCTCACTCATGGCAGAAAAAGCCCGGTCTGCGTCCATTATTTCTATTTTGAAACTGACCGATTCATCAGGTTTCTTTTTTTTACCAGAACAGGAAAAAAGAAGTGTTGATAAAAGAGGCAAAAGTAAAAAATACTTCATACTAAAATATTCAGGTATGCTGTAAAACTACAGTTTTTACCCAATTAAAAAGGCGAAAGTATTTTTCAATACCCTCGCCATGATACAGGAAATATCACCTGCTTAAATAAGCCTTTGACAGGCTTTCGTTAAAAAAATATATTGCTATTTCCTTTGCAGGTTAAATATGCAACAAAGCTTTTTTCGCCATCAACTGATCTACCGTTTCCGTGTACATTTCATCTGGCACACAGCAGTCAACCGGGCAAACGGCAGCACACTGCGGCTCTTCATGAAAGCCCTGGCACTCGGTACATTTATTTGGCGTGATATAATAAATATCTGAACTAACCGGGGTATTCCTGGCATCGCTGTCTACAACAGAACCATCCAGCAAAGTAAACGATCCCTTTACCGTAGTGCCATCCGAAATGGCCCATTCTACTCCGCCTTCATAAATAGCATTGTTTGGACATTCCGGTTCGCATGCCCCACAATTAATACATTCATCTGTGATCTTAATAGCCATTACTTTTGATTTAGAAATTTGTAAATACGAAATTTGCAACTACAAAATAAGTTTATCAGGATGAAATTACAAAATCGAATTGAAATATTAGTTAAGCTAAAAAAATATATCCAGGAAAATGGCACTGACTGGCAGGAAACAAAACAAAAAGCATCCGTGGCAAATGGATGGTTTACTCCGGAGTTTATTGATCTTTCTGTAAATAATATTGTGCATTATTTTTTAGATGAAAATAAATTGCAGGCATGGATAAATCATTACCACATTGATGATAACATAACCGCAAAAAATGTGGGCATTGTAATGGCAGGAAATATTCCATTGGTTGGCTTTCATGATTTTTTATCCGCTTTTATAACGGGGCATACACAAACAATAAAACTTTCCGGCAAAGATGATATCCTGCTAAAACACCTGGTGCAGCAAATGTATCACTGGGAAGTAACCATGCAAAACTATGTTTCATTTGCCCCTATGCTAAAAGGCTGTGATGCCTACATAGCCACCGGAAGCAACAACAGTGCTGTTTATTTTGATTATTATTTTTCAAAGTACCCAAGCATTATCCGGCGAAACCGTACTTCAGTTGCTATTTTAAAAGGTACTGAATCAAAGAATGAATTGGAAAATTTGTCAGATGATATCCATGCCTATTTTGGTCTAGGTTGCAGAAATGTCACAAAAATTTATGTACCAGAAGAATATGATTTTGTTCCCCTGCTTCAATCTTTTCATGCGTATAAATATTTTGCCGATCATAATAAATACCGCAACAATTACGATTATAATTTGTCGCTGCACATTATGAACAATAAATTTTACATGACCAATGAAGCCACTTTGGTAGTGGAAAATGAGTCCTTGTTTTCCGCCATCAGCCAGCTCAACTACAGTATTTACAATGATGAAGAAAAACTGGTGCAGGAACTGAAGGGCAGCCCGGATGTGCAGTGCATAGCAGGGCTGGATATGCCATTTGGAAAAACACAAACCCCCGGCCTGATGGATTATGCAGACGGGGTGGATACTGTGCAGTTTTTATTATCTTTATAGTGCATCTACGAAAGCCTTACTAATTAATTGTTAAAGGTGCCGGTTGGTAAATTACATTTTGTCAGTGCATCGTTACTTTGTACTGTCAGGCATAAAAATTGAGAATTAATTTTACCTGAAAATAAATTAGAAAACTAAAAAATTACAACAGATGAAATTGAAACAAGTATTAGCTACAGTAGCTATCAGTGCAGCAACAGCCCTCGGTGTTGTATGGGGTTACGGCAAATTTGTAAACAACAACAACACCTATGCAGGCCAGCCAATTGGCAGCGTTCCTTCCAATTATAAGTTTGCTGGTTTAAATGACAACAACCTTCCACCCGGAGCAGTTGACTTTACACAACCTGCGGCGGCCGCACTGCCTGCAGTGGTGCATATTAAAACAAAAACCAATGCCAAGCAGGTAAGTAATAATTTACCAAAAACACAAAGGCCGGCCAATCCTTTTGGCGATTTGTTTGATGATGATTTATTCAACCAGTTTTTTGGAAGGGGCAACGGATATGTACCTGAGCAGAGAGCTTCCGGTTCCGGGGTTATTATCAGTGAGGATGGCTACATCGTAACCAACAACCATGTGGTAGATGGTGCAGATGAATTAACCGTAACACTCAACAATAAAAAATCTTATACCGCCAAAGTTATTGGCACCGATCCTGCTTACGATTTAGCAGTGATAAAAATTGATGCAAAGGCGCTGCCATTTTTATTATACGGCAACTCTGATGATGTAAAAATTGGACAGTGGGTACTGGCAATTGGTTATCCTTTAAATTTAGAAACCACCGTTACCGCAGGTATCATCAGTGCCAAGGCACGTACATTAAATTTGAACAAAGGCACTAAAACAAATTCAGCAGTAGAATCATTTATTCAAACCGATGCTGCGGTTAACCAGGGCAATAGTGGCGGCGCATTAGTTAACAGCAATGGTGCATTGATTGGTATTAATTCTGCGATTGCATCACCAACAGGATATTATTCCGGGTACTCTTATGCCATCCCGGTAAACATTGTAAAAAAAGTAGTGGACGACATGATAAAATATGGCAATGTGCAAAGAGGTTTTCTCGGTGTTTCCACTGCCAATACAAATGATATTCCCGAAGAACAGAAACAAAAAATGAATTTGAATTTCACCGGTGATGGATTGGTGATAACTGATGTAGCTTCTTCAAGTGCTGCATTAGAGGCTGGATTAAAAAAAGGTGATATCATCAAAAGTATAAATGGTACTGTAGTAACTTTACCATCAGAACTGCAGGAGCTGGTGACCCGTTACAAACCCAGCGATAAAATATCTATTCTATATTCCAGAAATGGAAAAGAGTTCACTACTGCAGCTACATTAAAAAATAAGATTGGGACATTTGAAATTGTAAAATTAGATAAGACCGCCTTACCAAAACTGGGTGCTGACTTTACCAACCTGGATGCAAAAAAAGCAAAAGAATTTGGTGTACCCGGTGGCATTGTGGTAAAGAAAATAAATGATGGTGCATTAAAAGATCAGACAAGAATGAGGGATGGATTTATCATTGTAAAAGTGAATGATAAAGATGTAAAAAATACAGAAGAGCTGGCAAAAGCCATCGGTGATTCAAAAGCTGTTACTATCAGCGGCTTTTATCCCGGCTATGATTCTTTGTATGATTATTCCATTTCATTGGACGAACAATAAGTAAAGTTTATTAAAAAGAAATTCTTATAATAAGGGCTGCTAAAAATTGCAGCCCTTATTATTTTGATGATAGCAGGTTTTTACATTTTGTTTTAACCCCAATATCATTCAAGGATATGCCATTTTAATTGACAGCATCTTTATCATAAACTTTCAGTAAGGGCTGATTGCTTTTGTTTTTTTCTTACTAATTTTACAGTGTATTAAAAAATAATTTGCATGAAATGAAAAAAACATATAACTTCGATTATATTCCGATATCACTCTGCTTAACTACAAATTTCCCATATTCCTTTTTGCTATTTTACTTAAACAAAATAATTTTGTTTATTCTTATAATTCGCCCATTCCACTATCTTATTAAAAGTACTATCTCCATCTTTCTTTGGTATTTTTTTATTTTGCATTTGCAATTGGCCTAATTGTAAATAGTTAATATAAGTGTGTTCTTTTTGTGGTCCAAATTAAATTCAATATCCAACTGCAATACCCCAATTATTTATCAATTTTTTTACTTTATATCATTACCTAAAAAATTCTTTTATGAAACAGCTATTTACAATACCTAATCCATTTAAGATGAAACAAATGAAAACAAGATCCGTGAAATACCTGTTGGTATTTCTTTTACTATTTGCAGTAAAAGCTGGATGGGGACAAACAACTTTTACAATAACTAATGGCAGCACTGTTAGTACAAGTACAATGGCAACCGGAGATATTGTAATAATTGAAAAAGGGGGTACTTTAAATTCAAACACAACAAGAATACTGGCTTCCATTACAGCAAGTGCCGCCGGAGCTGGAGCCGTTGCTACAATTAGCGGATCAAGTCAATTGACTATCAGCGGAAATGTTACTATTGCCGCTGGCGCAACATTGGTAATGGCCGCAACTGCAACCAATATCACCTGCCAGGGCACTTTAACCACCAGCGGTGCCGGCACTGCCAACCTTACTGGTAATATCAGTACTGCAGCTGTTGCAGCGTCCACATTACACCTTAGTGCAGCCTCCCCTACTATTGGCGGCACTAACATTATTGCTTTAAGCGGAGACATAAAAATTAGTGCAGGAGAAACTTTGACAGTGAATACGACTGTAACAGGGGCAACAATGAATGCACCTGATGCTGCAGGAACAGCCCAAATATCTACCACAGGCACTGGCGCAGTGACACTTTCTGGAAATGCTATTATTAATTCAGGTAACGGAAGTAATACTGGAACTTTTCAAATTAATTCTGGGGTAACAGTTACTTGTGCCCAGGTAGCAACCGGGAGTGGGGGTGCTAATAAGTTATTGACCCTAAATGGAACAATAAAAGTAAGCGGTACTTCAGCGTACAGCGGAACAGTTTTACCTACTCTTAACGCCAATTCCACTTTCGAATATAATGGAACTGCTCAAACCGTTTCTGCTGATAGTTATTCTAACCTTACTCTTTCGGGTACTGGAACAAAAACTGCAGGTGGAGCCATTACAGTTGATGGAACTTTGACTTTAAATATTGCTTCAGCGGGGGTATATAGTTTAGGTTCAAACACACTTACATTGAATGGATCCATCACCAAAACCGCAGGAACAATAACAACCGCTGCAGGTTCATCACTTAGTTTTGGTACAAATGCAGCAGCATTAACCTTACCTAATGGTTTATTTACTGCAGCACCTTCCATTACAGATTTTACCATTAACCGGGCTGGTGGAGTTACATTGGGGAATCAGGCAGTTACAGTAACGGGTACACTAACCCTGACATCAGGTATAATTACAACCACGGCTTCAGGTACCTTAACTGTTAACTGGGCTGCAGCAGAAAATATTTCAGGAGGTTCCTCTACCGCTTATATTAACGGTAAATTGTCAAGGACGTTCTTAACCACAACCGCTTCCCGTAATTTTCCTGTTGGCAAAAGTGGTAATTACCGAATGGTAGTTTTTCAATATACTGCTGCACCTTCCTCAAATACTGTTTCAATAGATCAAACTGAAAGCGTCATTACAGGAGTTCCTGCAAGTGTAAGTACGGCTCGTTTCGGTTCCCGCTTTTGGACTATAACCCAATCGGGTACTGCTGTAGCTTACAAGGTAACATTAAATGGAGGTGCTGCTGCACCCACAGGCACTGTTGTAATATTACGAAGAGATAATGCACCTGCTACTTCTTCAAATCCATCAACTGGCACTTATACAAATACCACTGCATTTTCAACCAATCTATCGCCCAATGATGTGGCTCTTGGTGAAACAGCAATACCATTAACAATCACTGGAGTTACAGCAAGCAATAAAATATATGATGGCACTTCCGCAGCAACTTTAAATACAGGATCGGCTGCATTAAGCGCTGTGGTAAGCCCCGATGTTGTAACACTTGATGCAACAGGTGCTACCGGGTCTTTTGCAGACAGAAATGTTGCCAATGGTAAAACCGTAACGATTTCAGGTTTCACTATATCCGGGGCAAATTCTACAGCATATGCTTTAACTCAACCCGGCTCTGCTGCGAACATTACACCAAAAGCATTAACTGTATCAGGAATAACTGCCGCCAATAAAGCAATCTATGATGGTACAACCACTGTAACCCTTGGTGGCACAGCAGCATTTCTAACAGGGGAAGCAGCAGGGACAGGCACTACAGCAGATGGCAAACCATACAACACTGGCGGGGATGCAATAACGATAAGTGGAACAGCTGCAGGAAACTTTGCGGATAGAAATGTTGGCATAGGTAAAGCTGTTACCATTACCGGGGTAACAGCTACAGGTACTGGAAGTACAAATTACACAGTAACTCAGCAAACAGGCTTAACAGCAAACATAGCATCACCAAAAGCCTTAACCGTATCAGGAATAACTGCCGGCAATAAAGCAATTTATGATGGTACAACCACAGTAACCCTTGGCGGCACAGCAGCTTTTCTAGCAGGGGAAGCAGCAGGGACAGGCACTACAGCAGATGGCAAACCATACAACACTGGCGGGGATGCAATAACGATAAGTGGAACAGCTGCAGGAAACTTTGCAAATAGAAATGTTGGAACAGGAAAAACAGTTACTATAACCGGAGTAACAGCTACAGGTACTGGAAGTACAAATTATACAGTAACTCAGCAAACAGGTTTAACAGCAAACATAACATCACCAAAAGCTTTAACGATGAGTGGCCTTTCAGTACCTGCAAGCAAAGTATATAACGGAACAACAGCGGCTGTGGTAAGCGGAACTGCGGCTCTGCAGGCAGCTATAACAGCACCGGGCACTGCGGTTGACGGCAAACCATATATTGGTGATGCTGTAAGCATTACAGGCACTGCAACGGGAACATATAACACAAAGGATGTAACCACCGCAACAACAGTAACGTTTGGTGGATTAAATTTAACAGGGGCACAGTCAGCCAATTATTCACTAACTATACAAAGTACAACAGCAGCCACCATTACCCCAGCTCCCATAACAGTAACGCCTGACCCAGGCCAGAGCAAAGTATTTGGAGCTAGTGACCCTACCTTTACTTATACCTTTTCACCTGCTCCTGATGTAGCATTTTCTAACACACTAAGCCGTATGGCCGGTGAAGCTGTAGGAACCTATTCGTACACGTTAGGCACTTTAAATGCCGGCACCAACTATAGCCTCAGTCTGAGTGGCAGCAATACATTTGCCATTACAGGATTGGCACAATCAACAGCCGATTTTCGCAGCAATGGTAATGTTAACTTTACCAGCCCCACTAACTGGCAATACGACCAGGGTGGCAATACCTGGGCATCAGCCACACAGGCTCCGGGAATCAACAACAGTATTACCATCCGTAATGGTCACGACGCCACTATCATTCAGGATTTCACGGTAGGTACCAATAAATCCTTTACCCTGCAGGCAACCAGCACCCTCACCATCAATCCTGGCAAAACACTGGATATGCTGGATAATACCGGTTCAATTAATTTTGGCGGACAGGAAGTTACAGTTCAATCTGCTCCAGCCGGTACTGGTTCTATCGGTCAAATGTTAGGAACCATCAGTGGAGCTACTAATGTAACGGTAGAAAGATTTATACCAAACAATGGTTTCAGAAGCTGGAGGTTATTATCAGTACCCACTTTCGGCAGCGGACAAACAATCCGCCAGTCATGGCAGGACAATGGTTCTTCAACAGTTAGTCCTACTGGCTTTGGTACCCAGATAACCGGTCCGGGTTTATTGGTAAATGTTCAGCTGGCAGGTTTGGATGATGTATCACAAAAAGCCACGCTGTTAACC
>JANMJU010000005.1:0-11984 GCA_031371545.1 Chitinophagaceae bacterium | reverse complement strand
CCATCCTGGAATTCACAATGGTCAATCCACACACGGGTGCTGCTTTCAATAGTGAGGTTATCGTTACCATCTTCATCAAAAGCGGCAGGGCCTTCAAAAATTATATTTCTAATAATAATATTAGTACATCTTTTTACATACAAAATGCCGGAGCCTGCAGCAGTAAGGTCTGCCGATACAAGCCTTGCACCCGGCAACCCAAAAATTGTTTTACCTGTTTGATCCTGGAAGCTAATTTTACCAGCTGATGGAATAGTGATGACACCTGAAATATGAACCACTTTTACTGAGGAAGAAGTAATAGCATTTTTAAGAGCAGTGTAAGTTGTAACAACTGTAGGTGCAGCATTTCCTCCTCCTGTTACACCGGTATTTTGTGTAGCCCAGCCAACAGGGGCACATTGATCCTGTGAAGAACAGTGTATTGTTATTAGCAACAGACAGGCAAATTGTAATAATCGTTTTGTTAAGTACTTCACTTTATTTTTTTTATAGCTGTCCCCAACTTTGTTTTTAACTGCAAAAAAAAACACACAAAGTAATTTTATGTTACAATGTATGTTTTATCTAACCAGATTTTCCAGGAGTTATATTTTTACTTTTACCACCAGTTTTTTTATTTGGCCTTCACCAATCATCGGGCCATGCACATCATCCGGAAAAAAAATAGCGAATTGCCCTGCCTGCAGCTGAAACAGCGTGTCGGGCTCGGTTTCATAAAAGGTCACATCTTTTTCAGGATTGTAGGGAGTCTTAATATTTTTACATTTCTTTCTTGGTTTCCAGCCAATGGTTTCAGTACCGGTAGGGCATACCTGTATGTCCATGTACAAATCATGAGCTTCGTATTTTGCTTCTTCCGGTTTTACTCCATCTTTAAGCGATACTGCTGCATGAATGTCCAGCCCATCAATTGAAAATTTACCAGGCTCCACTGCATCAAGGTTGGTATGATTAATAAACTGGAATGCTTTTGCAAAACTTTTATGCAGATCAATATACCGGTAAGCATTTTCTAATGAATCAATAATCATTTTGTAAATTTTAAAAGACCCTTCTCCAAATGGAGAAGGGTAATTGAAAAGAGAACTCTATACACCAAGACAAAATCCGTAGTTGAAATTTCTGCAGGGGTTACAGAAATTATCTTTGCACTCTTCCGCTGCCATCACCTTTCACCAATTCTTTTACATCACTCAGCGTTGCATGGTTAAGGTCACCGGGAATGGTATGTTTTAATGCAGAAGCAGCTACACCAAATTCTGCTGCATCTTTCATCGCCATACCTGTTACCAATCCGTAAATAAGGCCGCTGGCAAAACTGTCTCCACTGCCTACCCGGTCAATAATGCGTACTTCATATTTTTTTGTATGATAAAAATCGGTGCCGTCGTAAACCAGTGCACTCCAGCCATTATCACTGGCGCTGTGGCTTTCCCGTAATGAAGATGCAATGAATTTAAACCCAAATTTTTCTTTCATTTGTTTGAACACATCTTTAAATCCATCGAGGTTCAGTTCCCCTTTTGTTACATCTGTATCTTTTGCTTTAAATCCCAAAGTAGTATCCGCATCTTCTTCGTTACCGATGCATACATCTACATACTGGCACAATTCGCTCATTACTTTTTGTGCTTTTTCTTTGCTCCACAATTTTTTGCGGTAGTTCAAATCAATGCTGGTGGTAATGCCCTTTGCTTTAGCTGCTTTTAATGCAGCCATAGTTAATGCAGCAGCTTTATCACTTAGTGCAGGAGTGATACCAGTGGTATGAAACCAGTCAGCACCATCCAGTATTTTATCAAAATCAAATTCGCCTGCATCCACATCTGCAATAGAGGCTCCGGCCCTGTCATAAACTACTTGTGATGCCCTCATAGAAGCACCAGTTTCTAAAAAATAAATGCCCAGCCTGTCACCACCTCTTGCAATGAACTGTGTGTCCACACCATAACGTCGCAGGTGATTAATGGCAGATTGGCCAATTGCATTGTTAGGTACTTTTGTAACAAAAGTACCATTTTCTCCATAGTTGCAAATGGCTGCAGCTACGTTGGCTTCGCCGCCACCATAGGTCACATCAAAACTATCAGCCTGTACAAATCTTTTATAATCGGGGGTTGATAAACGGAGCATGATTTCTCCCAGTGTCACTACTTTTTTTGGCATGGTCGTTAATAAATTTTAGGTAATACTTTTTCTTAATGGAGTTCAAATGTCTATGTTTATTTTATAAGTTTACAGTATTTGCGAATAAATAATTACGCCATCGTTTGCGTAAAAAAAATACAGCACTACCTGCAATTAAATTAACATTGTAAAACGATAAAACCGAAATATGAATAAAAAAGAACAGTTGTTAAAACTGGTACCTGCACAGGGAATTTTACCTCTTTATTTTAACAAAGACACACAAACAAGTATTGAACTTTTAAAAGCGTTGTACAGCGCAGGCATACGCACTGTGGAATATACCAACAGGGGAGAAGCGGCACTGGCAAACTTTAAGGAAATGAAAAAAGTGTGTGATACAGAACTGAAAGATATGTATCTCGGCATAGGTACCATCAAGAATGGTGAAATGGCGCAAACCTTTATTGATGCAGGTTGTGACTACATCATTTGTCCCGGCCTGGTGGAGAGTGTGGCCAAAGTAGCCGATGCAAATGATATGCTGTGGGTGCCGGGCTGTATGACACCAAGTGAAATTATTGCTGCAGAAAACCTCGGAGCAAAACTGATAAAGTTATTTCCGGGCAATATCATCGGCATGGCATTTATGTCGGCAGTAAAAGAACTGTTTCCTAACTTGTTGTTTATGCCAACCGGTGGTGTTGATACCAGCAAAGAAAATATTGAAGGCTGGTTTAAAGCCGGTGTGTGTGCAGTGGGGATGGGCAGTAAATTAGTGAGTAAGGAAGTGATGACAGAAAAGAAATATGACTGGCTGATAGAAGAAACTAAAAAAGTGGTGGCCATTATTAACGATTGTAAAAAATAAGGGGCTTCAACAGGCTCAGCCTGGTAATACTTTGACAAGCTCAGTATAATAATGCTTCAATAAAACTTAGCCTAAAAAATTGCTGTATGAATCAATCCAACATTGGAAAGTACCGGTGGACAATCTGTTCACTGATTTTTTTTGCCACTACAGTCAACTACTTAGACAGGGCGGTGATAAGTTATTTAAAACCTTACATCGCAACGGCATTTAATTGGGACAAAGTACAGGAGGCTGCTAATTATTCAAATATTGAAATTGCTTTTAAAACTGCTTATGCCTTCGGGATGCTATTTGCCGGAAGGATCATTGATAAGCTGGGCACCAAGATAGGATACGCACTGGCAACGGGTTTGTGGAGTATTGCTGCTATCTGCCATGCATTGGCAACCGGCACTGGAGGCTTTAGTTTGGCAAGGATATTTTTAGGTATTACAGAAGCTGGTAATTTTCCTGCGGCCATTAAAGCAACTGCTGAATGGTTTCCCAAAAAAGAAAGGGCTTTGGCCACAGGTATTTTTAACAGCGGCTCCAATATTGGTGCCATCGTTGCGCCACTAACGGTGCCGCTGATAGCACAAAACTGGGGATGGCAATGGGCATTTATTCTTACCGGTGTCATTGGTTTTATCTGGTTGATACTGTGGTTTATTTTTTATGAAATACCTGCTAAACAAAAAAGATTAGCACAGCCGGAGTTTGATTATATACACAGTGATAAAGATGAAAGCCAAACCAATACTGAAAAAGTTTCGTGGTTTAAATTATTAGGTTTCAAACAAACCTGGGCTTTTGCCATAGGTAAATTTATCACCGATCCTATCTGGTGGTTTTATCTTTTCTGGCTGCCCGATTTTTTAAGAAAACAATATCACCTTAACGACAGCCAATTGATGTGGCCTTCTGCCATTGTATATATCATTGCAAGCTTTGGAAGTATTGGTGGTGGCTGGTTGCCAATGAAACTCATCAACAAAGGCTGGCCTGTTTTTAAAGCCCGTAAAACGAGTATGCTTATTTATGCCTTCTTTGTAATACCAATTGTATTTGCCCAAATATTGGGAGGTGTAGATATGTGGTTGGCCGTGTTGGTAATAGGTATTGCCGCCGCAGCACACCAGGCATGGAGTGCTAATATATTCACCACCGTAAGTGACATGTTTCCTAAAAAAGCCACTGCTTCTGTTACCGGTATTGGTGGCATGTTTGGCGGCATTGGAGGTATTATGCTTTCTTTACTGGTGCAAAAAAGGATGTTTGTTTATTATGAAAGTATTGGAAAAATACAGACCGGCTATTATATTATGTTCTTCATTTGCGGAGCAGCATATTTATCAGCCTGGCTGATCATGCATTTTTTAGTGCCTAAATTTAAACAGATAGATATAGATCAGTAGATCTTCAGAAGCAATAATTGATGTAAATATTTCTAAAGCTGGCTTTGGGGCCAGCTTTTTTTATGGCATAAATTATTAGCTGCAAAGTTGTTTGTCATTTTTCTGAAAGTAAATTTATTCAGGATAAAAGAACATAAAAATGTCCGTAATACAAAAATAATAACCGGTATAAAAAATGCTCCCGTAACTACGGGAGCAAAGTGGAGAACATATCAGCGTACAGGTTTTGCAGATTATAATAAATTAAAAAATTGACAGCTTTTCTAAGCATCATTGCATCATTACATTCAGTGTGGTGATTGTTTTGCCTGCTGCAATAATTTCCAGTTTGTAAATTCCTTTTGTATTCTTATTTTTCAAATCAATCAGTTCGGTAGCAAAGGGATTTTGACTTCTTATATTGCCGGTATAAATTAACTGGCCGATACTGTTCGTTATTCTTACACCATAAATACCTTCCGGCAAATTGCCCATGTACAAACCTATTTTCCCATTCACTACAGGGTTTGGCATTATTGAAGGAACGCCTGCTTTAGCAGATTTAATTACCCTGGCAATATTGCTGTATGCCGGATTACCAGCCACGTCACTGAAACGGATGCGGTAAAAATAAATACCGGGCAATGGATTTTCATCCAGCCATTGAGCAACTGCGCCGGCAGAATTAAATACCGGAGCGCTGGTCGCAATACTGGTGAAATGAATACCATCTGTTGAACGTTCAATGCAATTGGCTTCTGTATCCTCCTCATTTGTGTTTACCCATTCAACGGCAATGTCATTATACTGCTGTGCAGCCTGCAGGGTAATGTTTTTCTGTGTCGCCTTTGTACAGAAAATAATATCAAAGCGGTTGTTAACAGCCGATGCCGGATCTCCAGTAATACTGAAAGAAATAGTTGACTGCTGTGTGAGGCTGAATGCCGTTACTGTACCAAGGAATTTATCTTCCAGGAATGCAGTGTAGGAATCATCAAAATCAATTGGCCTGAAACTAAACTGATAATCTGCCAGGCTCAGTTTGGAGATATGTAGAAAAATAGTATCAGCTTTTGCAACAGCTTTCCTTCTTTCAATAGCAAACAACTGGTTGTCTCTTTGGATGCTCAATTCTTCCTTGCTGGTAAAACTGGTGAGCTTTGATGCATCAAAACCGTCAATTGAATTTTCATAATTCCAGTTGTAAGTATTTGCCACAGCATCTGCCAGCACCGGTACTCCATTTTTTATTACAAACAAATCGGTGTATAATTTCCTAATCCTCCCAAATGAATTGGCAGGGCTTGCAGGACGGCTGGCAATGCCAATCGTATTGCTTTCCCTTGTTTTATCCGATTCATGAAAAACAATATTTCCACCATTGCCTTTTACCATAAATGCAGCAGAGGATTCAATAACACCCGGCTTAGTACTATAGGCACTCGTATTGCCGGTATAAGTATAAGTGGCAGGCGAACCGCCATCGCCGGAGCAGGTAATAAATTTGCCCACATTAAATGAGCCCAATGTCTTTGGATCCCACAAATAAATTGTTTTACGATTCCCCAATGTGTCATTAAAAACAATATTGTCCAGTTTTATTTCTGAGGCATAAGGATTGCCCACTGTTTGATAACCAGATGCAGCTAATGGAATGGTTACATCACCAATGTTCAATTCACCTTTTGGTGCCAATGTGGTAGGTGAGGCTGCTACAAATTGATTGGATATTAAAATACTCCGGTCACCCCTGGCAAACAGCATATAGCAGCCGCTATTGTCCGTAATTTTAACGGCATTGGTAGAGGCAGGTGCCGTCCAGATACCTGCTGAATAATAATAAATAGAAGGGTTATTAGTGCTACCCTGATCGTAGCCGTTAGTTGTCCAGGTGGTACTCCTGGTGATATGGGTTCCGTAGCCTGGCCTGGGGTCAAATGGGGAGGGGTTTGTCCTGTCAGGATTGGAAACACCTTCCTGCCATGCTGCATTTATAGTGGGTGCCGTACTGGCTTTAAAAGGAGCTGTCAGCAGCCGCCATCTCCGGGAATCATAACTTAAATTCATGGGTAAATACCGCTCTACCGTTACCTTTCCCACAACCGTTGCTGTGACCGGTAACTGAGCCATTCTTGCCGTACCGTTTATATCAGATCTTAATATCAGGTAATCATTGGTGGTAAGGGTGGCATTACTGCCGATACTGTCCCTGCCGGGGGATGCACCTGCAGTGATAGAAAGTTCCGTGCCAATGGCTACAGAATTGCCGGTAAGTTGCGTAAGATTTTTTAATATCCTGCTGCCATTGGCAAAACTTACAGTACCTGCATTACCGCTTAGTGCCATCGTTAAATTGGATATCGGAGAACCACCGATAACCCCGGTTGACGGAGCAGGGTAGGACACCACATCATTAATGGTTAATGTGTTAGAACCGATAAAGAAAGTGCCCTGCATCAGTTTAAATTTATTGGCAGTAGCATTGCTGCCCAAGGTAGCCCCGGTGCCTGTTTGGTTGGTTACAAAATCAACATTACCGGCAATACTGTTGAAAACAGCCCATTGAGATGCGGCGCCGGTAAACCATATCTCGCCTGCTGATGGATTGGCCGGATCATCTTTTTTTGATTCCAGTATACTGGCCGCTATCGTTTTATGCATCTCTACATTACCCTTTATATACAGGCGGCCGATAATATTATTGGTACCATTTGGGTTGTTAATAATCTGGAACCTGCTGCTGATAGGGGCAGTGGTTTCCAGCGAATCAGTTACATAAAAGGTATTGTTTACTGTTAGTGAGCGTTGCTCCCCTCCGGCATCTGTATCGTAGGTGATAACTACTACGCCACCGTACTGCATATAATTACCCACTGTAAAATCACGCTGCCCCCCTGAAGAAGTTAATTGAAGTTTAATTCCATTCGTTCTTTTTACAATAAAACTATCGGTGACTACCATATATGGGCCACCAGAATTAATGGTAACTCCCAAAACAAACCGGCCTTCCGGCGAAGTGCCTTTCGCCGAATTCTGACTGGCACAATCCCAAATAAATTTGCTGAATGTCTGCCCGTTACTTCCGGTAGTGGCAAATTTATCTGCAGTAGTCATTCCGGTAATCAGGCAGGTGGAATTTGTATTCCAGGTGCCGGTGGGTACATCACCTCCGTTTTTAGCATGATTATAAATACCTCCGTTAATGACAACAAATTTTGCTGCCGTGGTGGAGGTAACTGTACCATAACAATTAACAGTACCTGCAACAGTCGTTACAACGCTTGTGCCATTTGTATTGTAGGTGTTACTGCTGTTTACATTGAGGGTACCAACAATATTGGCTGTGGTATTGCTGCCTAAGGTCATGCTTACGGTACTGCCCAGTGTGAGTGATGTACTGCCAGTCACTGTAAAATCTGTGGAAGCAACACCGGCATGGGTAATGGTAAGTGTTGCGCCGGAAGACTGCAGGGTTACATCACCTGCATTGATGGATAACTTGGCGATGGTTTGCGTAAGTACATTCGTTGCCGTTACATTGCCTGCTGTATTAAATATCAGTACATCGGCAGCAGCCGGTGAACTTCTTGTAGGTGTCCAGTTTGTTCCAACCTGCCAGTCTCCTGCGGCACCACCAATCCAGGTATATTCATTCGCATTACTGTACAAAGTGCTGGTGGTGGTATAAGCAGAATAAGAATAAGTGGCATCATAATTAGCAGCACTCACCACGGTAAGTATCAGTACATAATAAGTAGTGCCCGATACCAGGCCGGTAATAGTTGCTGAAGTGCCATCACCATTATATACACATTTTGCACCAGGATCTAACAGGTAAGGAGTACCGGCACCAAAGACAGTATTGGCTGTATAACCGGATGGATTTGTGGTGGGGGTACTAACAAAAATAGTGCTGCTGCTCACAAATACCAGCGTGGTATTATTGCTGCTGCTGTAGCCCGTTGCAGTCGTCCAGTTAATAGTACCCGTGCCCCCTGTGATACTCAATGCAGGTGAAGTAACTGCATTGGGTAAAGTGGCTGTATTAATCGTGGGGCCGGATGCTTTAAAATTAATACAGGTACTGGAATTGGTATAGGAGTTGATCCTGAAATAATACATAGTGCCAGGGGCAAATCCGGTAAAACTGCTGTAGCTGGTACCGCCAGTTTTTACATTCGCAGAGCCACCGGAAATATTGGTTTGGTTGGCAGGGTCGCTAAAATCTGCAGGGTCGCCGGGAGTGGCGCTGTTGCTGGCCTGTATAAGATAACCTGTGGGTGCCGGCGATCCACCGGCAGCCGTCCAGGTTAGCGGAATATTAGCTGTGGTAACTGCACCCTTTGCAAAGGAGCCGGGATTATTTGCCGGTTCAGCCAGGCTGTTAAGCGTTGTGCCGTTTCCGGTAGCTGCTGCCGAATAAACAGTACCGGCATCCTGGATATTATACAGCAGCAGGTAATAAGTGGTATTGGGGCTAAGCCCTGTTATAGTAAGACCGCTGTGGTTGCCGGAAGCATCTGTTCCATCTCCATTGTAAATACAATAGGCAGCAGCATCATTCTGGTAGGCGGTGCCCAAAGCAAATACACTGCTGGCGGTGTAAGCCGATGCGGCATTGGTGGGTGTGCCGGTAGTTACAGCACTGCCTGCTTTTAAAAATGCCAATTGTGTATAATTAGCAGCATTGAAATTGATAGGCCCCGTCCAGGAAATGGTTAACCTGTCGGTGATACAGGAAGCAGGGGTGGTAAAGCTGATACCAGTTTGTGCTGCAATACCGGTAAATCCTGTAACGGTGATGGGATTAGGAGAATAATTAAACGCTTTATCGGCTACATATACCCGGTAGTAATAGGCTGTATTCATTGTTAACCCGGTATTGTTAAAACTGGTGGCAGTACCAATATATACCACTGTCCCAGTGCCGATAGTGCTTCCCACTGCATATATTCCGTTTGGATTGGGTGCTGGCTCACTGGTAGGGTTAGCCGCATACCTTACCACTACATAGCCGCCGCCGTCCACCCCTGTGGCAGGTACAGTCCAGCCAAGATTAATAGAATTGGCTGTGTAACCGGTTACTAGGGGGCTTATTGCATCTGCTGGTGCGGTGTTGTCTTCTGCCGAGCCGGCATACACACAAAAATCATCAAACAAATAACCGGGACTGGTTGAAAAACTTCCACCGTTTGGCTGAAATTGAACCAAACCATACCTGGTGGCAGTATTATTAGTACCACTGGTTACAATAACTGTTTGTTTTGTCCAGTCGGTTGATACAGCACTAACACCAAGGGTGGGGGACATTACAACCGTGCCAAGATTAGAGGTTCCACTTGGGCCAATCTGTGTTTTAATTTCTCTTGCACTGCCCGAATAACCTTTCCACCAGTAAAACTGTACCACATAACTGGTTGCATTGGCGATTGTGGTGGAGTTGGCACTTTTAGAAAATAATAAATGACTGGTAGATGAGGTAATCCATTGAAGTGATTTGGTACCGGTTCTCACAATGCTGTTATTAATTGCCGGGATACTGGAGGCATTCGCCCCGGTCCAGGAAGTTAGTTGTGTGCCAACAGCCACTGTGGTGGAGGCTTGGGTGGCAGCCGTTGCATTTTCAAATCCTCCTTCCATCTCGGGAAAACTGCCAAGTACCTGTTGGCCGTAAATGCCGCCACCAGGAATGAACATTACCAATAAAAATAAACAAACAGCAACAATAGCCGTATTGCTTTGCCTTATAAAGGAAGGCAACCGCAGCCACAGCAGGCTGTTGAGGGGAAGAGCAGTAAAATAATTCTTCCTGCAAATTTTTTTTTTCGGGACACAGGGTAATAAAAAATGAGCAACCGGCAAGTCAATCTTTTTCATTTATATATTTTTATTCGCCGCAGCAATCTTTTGCAGCAATCAATTCTGCGGCAGATGTGAAATCAGTATGGCCATTTCAGGTGATAACAAAGTATCGGGAAGAAGCGGAATTGTTTGTACAATGGCAATCGATAAAACGGGGGAACAAACAAACCGAAGTAAAAGGTACAGAGAAAGCAAGTTGGAGTTCCATTTTCCGGGGCTAAAGGGCGTATTTTTTTACGCAAACGTTACCAGCCGGTTTACGCAATCGTTCCCGAAATAAATCCAGTTTTTTTATTGCTGAAAATGCTGCTAACAACAATCACTATACGAAAAATTTAAACGTCGGCCTCAGGAATGTCAGAAGTATTGCATTCGCCAGTAGGGTGCAATTGCCAAACCTGCCTAAACCGTGGGCTTTAATATTGGCATATAGTACTGCAGGCTGGGTAAATTATAAATAAAGCAGCTTAATAATTTAAAATACCGAAAAGTCAGTTTTATAGCCTAACTTCGGGAACGATTGCATAAAAAATAAGTCTAACATAAGGGAATATTTTATATTTTTCCTGTGTAAAACAATATCCTTCCGAAAGCCTGCTGTCCATCCCACTGATTAACAAGTGTCAATATTTACTATTGCTGCTTACCGTATTTTTAAAATGATTGCTGTTCTTTTTTAAAATTCATTATTAACATGAAAAAAATATACTTCTTTCTTTCTGCACTTTTTTTGCTGCCGGTAACCACCTACTTCAATACAGGCAGTCCATAAATTTTTTTACAGGATAAATGGGTAAATAATATCTGCCTTAATCCACCAGTCTTATCAATCACAAATTTTTTACACTTACGATCAAATTGTCTATTATGAAAAAATTATTCTTATTAATCATTGCTGCTTTTGCAATCATTCCCACAACATTCGCTACTGTTTATTATTGGAATGGCGCAACGTTCAGTAATACTTCCAGTTGGTGGACTGCAAGAAACGGAACTGGTTCAAATCCATCTGGATTTAATACCGCCAATATCTTCATTGTGCAGGGAACAGGTGCAACCACAAATGGTGTGGGAACCGGCATATTTAATATGTCATTGAATGTAACTGCTACCTGGACTTTTGCAGCAACCTCTACGCTTGAAATTGAAGGTGGTGCTACCATTACGGCCACAGCACAAATTGTTACTCTTGGGGCTTTTGTGGTAAATAATACAGGAACTTACAATCATAATTGGACTTCAGGTGCAGCACTTTCAAATGGTGCCTCAACCGATTTCCCAGGCGCATTAGGAGCAACTGGTAGAGTATTTGGTGCCACTTCAACTGTTAATATAAATGCTTGGGCAAATACCGGTACAAGCCCTGCAGCTTTACCTGTAATTACTGCACCGGGCTGGGGCAATCTTACCTTGAATTATACTCTTCCTGGGGGAAGCATAAATATGGGTACTACTTTTACAGCAGTACAAGGTAATTTTATCGTAACAGCTGTTGGAAACAGTACCGCAAGAGAGTTTAGATTAGGTGGGGCCAACTACACTTTAGCAATAGGTGGAAGTCTTACTGTAAACGGAGGTTTTCTTACACTGATGCAAGGTACAGGTACCGCCACTGTAAATGTTGCCGGAGATATAACTGTAAGCAGCGGCACATTGGAATATGGAAGTTCTAGTGCTAGCATAGCGAATGTAACAGCCGCCGGTACCGCTACCAGTACAACTGGTACTTTTACTTTATCAGGAGG
>JANMJU010000216.1:0-8323 GCA_031371545.1 Chitinophagaceae bacterium | reverse complement strand
GGTAAGCGGATCAGATGCAGATGGAGTACCGGATGCGAATGATAACGTAACAATCAGTAACAATAAAGATATAACCATAACAGCCAGCGCTACCTGCAAAGATTTAACAGTAAATGGAAATATTAGTAATGAAACCACTCAACTAAATGTAAATATTGGGGTAACCTTATCTGTGAGTGGTAACTTTAGTATTGATGGTAATAACCCTCAGAAAAAAGCTGGAATAACAGTGGACGGAAAAATCCAGTTTGCCGGTACAGTTTTGTTGGGTAGTACTAATGTGACCTATTTAATAAGTGCAGGCAGCAATGTTGAATTTAATGGAGGTGCTCAATCTGTACCAGCAATACCAGGATCGGTGGTGTATAGCAATTTGATACTTTCAGGTACAGGTAATAAAACAATCGAAAACGGAGTTACCGTTAATACAATGCTTTCAATGCAGGGAACTGCTGTTGCAGTTTCTGGATTTATAAAATATGGCGCAAATGCCACACTGGAATACAAAGGCAGCGGTCCTCAAATTACCAGCAAAGCTGAATTTCCATCAAAGGGTAATAATTCCCCAGACAATTTGATTATCAACAATGCCAGCGGGGTTACATTATATGCCACAAAAAGTATAAACAATTTATCACTTGTGTCTGGTAATTTATCTACGGAAGCTTTTACCTTAACTGTGGCAGGAGTTTTATCCAGGAATACCGGCACAATTGCTTTATCAGCCGGCACTCTAGTTCTTAGTGGAACAACTGTACAAAATATTCCTGTTGGATTTTTTGCATCAAATGTTGCAAAAAATATTACCATCGATAATGCCGCCGGCGTAATATTAAATGAAAGTATAGCTTTGACGGGAGCATTGCTTATAAATAGCGGTATGCTTTTTAGCCCTGTATCAACAGCTGTTGTGAGTGGCACAGGTATTTTGAGTGGGACTGGGATTATAAAAGTAACAAGAGCCGGGGGAACCAATGATTTATCAAATCAATATTCTCTTGTCCGTACATTAACCAATCTTACTATTGAATATGCAGGTGCGGCAATACAATCAGCTGATCCAGTTTCTTACGATAACTTGAAAATATCCAACTACAATGATGTGGTTTTAAATGGTAATGCAACAGTTTCAATAACACTTACACTTAACACCGGATGCCTCCGTATTGGAAGTAATACTTTAACACTGAATGGTACGGTAGTAAGAAACAGCGGATACCTAATCGGTTCACACACAGCGAGCCTGGTTATTGGCGGAAATGCAGGTAATTTATATTTTAACAATATCGGCACTGGCAATTATTTAAAAAACCTTACAATAAATACAGCATCTAAAGCAACCCTGGCCACAGCTTTGAATATTACCGGTGGTACAGCAACTAATAATGAAGGTACGCTAACAGTACCGGGTACTGGAGTATTAACAACTGGTGGATTGCTGACCATTAAGTCTAATCAGTTTGGTACTGCCCGGATTGCAGCAGGCAATACTGCCGGCGGATATATTTCTGGCAACGTAACAGTCGAAAGATTTATCCCAAGAAATACTAACAAAGGATGGAGGTTATTGGCTGCTCCCACTTCTGGCCAAACTATTAAGCAGGCATGGCAGGAATCGCAGACCGCTTTGGCTAATGCTAACCCAGGCTATGGTGCTATGATAGCTTCCAATGGATTAAATCTTGCTGCGGTACAAGCTCTTGGATTTGATTCCCTGTCTCCCGGGGCATCGCTTTTTAAATACAATCCGCTAACGGACAATTTGGATCCTATTATAAATACCAGTGCAACACTGATCAGTTCAGAACAAGGTTATTTTCTTTTTGTCCGGGGCGACAGATCTCCAGGGCAAATGGGAACTACCGCCGGGAATATAGCCACCACAAATACCATTTTACGAAGTAAAGGTACAGTTTACCAGGGTAACCAGCCAGCTATCAATGTGCTGGCCGGACGTTATGGTCTGATTAGAAATCCATACGCTTCTGCACTTGATTTAACCAAAATTGTTTTGGGTGGAGGCATGGTAAAAGCATACCAGGTATGGGATCCCAAACTAAATGGGGCATTTGGTACAGGCGCTTATCAAACTTTTACACAGGTGGGTGCAAATTTTTTGATTACACCCGGGGGTGGCAGCTATGGTGCCAGTGGTTCGGTAAATAATTTTATTGAAAGCGGCAGTGCTTTTTTTATGCAGGCTGTATCCAGTAACGGTTCCATTGCAATCAATGAAAACTGTAAAGCTACGGGCAGTCATATGGCATTTCGGCCAGGTGGAAATCTTTCAGCAGACGAAATGTTAATTACTAATTTGTATGTAGAAAAAAATGGTACATCCGATTTGGTAGATGGCAACCTGGTAGTGTTTGATAACACAGTTAGTAATGAGGTGGATGTGGACGATGTAAAAAAGAGCCCAAATTTTGCAGAAAATATCGGGATACTAAAGAGTAATACAGACTTGGTAGTGGAAAAAAGACCTGTGATAAATGCTGATGATACGCTTCAATATAATTTGTATCAGGTAAAAAGATTGAATTATAAATTAGAAATCATACCAGCCAATTTCAGCCATCCTGAATTGATATGTTTTTTGCTCGATAAATATACAGGAAGCAGCACAGTCATTAATCTTACTGATACTACGTTTTATAATTTTACTGTAAATGCCAATGCAGCTTCATCATCAGCAAGCCGGTTCAGCCTCGTATTTAAAATGCCGGGAGTATTGGCGGTAAATTTTATTGCTGTTAATGCAACCCTTCAAAATAATAATGTGGCAGTAAAATGGGAAGTAGCCGATCAAATAAATATCAACCGTTACGAAGTGGAAAAATCTGCTGATGGCCGCAACTTCAATGTGGTGGCTTATTTGCAGGCTAACAGTGCAACTGTAAACTACAACTGGCTTGATGAAAATGCAGTTGTTGGTACAAACTATTACCGGATTAAAAGTGCCGATAACAACAGTCAATTTCAATACAGCAATATTGTAAAAGTGTTACCGGGCAAAGTCAATCTGGGCACTGTTGTATCACCCAACCCTGTTCATGATAATTTGGTAAACATACAGTTTGTAAATCAGCAGGCAGGTAAGTACAGTGTCAGGCTGGTGAATGTACAGGGACAAATTGTGTACAGTAAGACAGCACTCTGCAATGCTGGTAATACTTCACAAAGTATTTCGTTACCTGCGTCTGTTGCCAATGGTGTATATCAATTTCAGGTATTAATGCCCGACAATTCAATGCAGGTTCAAAAAGTAATTGTAGATATGAACAACTAAAAGTTGAAAAAAAAATAAACGAATAAGTTAAACAGTTTTTCAAATCATAACGAAATCTTAAAAGGCACACTATGTGCCTTTTTTATTTTTATACTTTAAACCTTTGCATACATACTGCATCTATTCATTTGCAAATATGAAATGGATAAGTAATTTTAAACAATGCCATTCCTTTCAAGTATTTTAAAAAATAAAAATAAACACATGAAAAAAATCCTTTTTTTACTGCTTGTTACTGTAATGGGCCAGGTAGCGTTAGCACAGGTGAAAACTCCTGCTGAAACTGAATTAAACAAAAGCAGGAACCACGCCACTGCTGAAAATAAAAAGCACCACAAGATGGGCAAACATGCAAAAATGGCGATGATGAAAGAACTCAATCTCAGCGATAACCAAAAGGCAAAACTCAAAGAAGCCAGGGAAGCAAACAAGGCTAAGAAAGAAGCTATCTTATCCGACAGTAAATTAACCGAAGAACAAAAGCATGAGCAGTTGAAAGAAATGCATAAGGCTGAATCAAAAAATATGAAGGGCCTGTTGACAGATGAGCAAAAGAAAAAAATGAAAGAATTTAAGGATAAAAGAAAAGCAGAAAGGAAAAATAATCGGGGCATGAAAGAAAAGAAAGGGGAGATGTCTGATAACCCGGTAAAAAATGAGCCTCAATAAAAAGTGTTTCATGGTATAAGGATAAGCAAGCGGGGCTGTCAATTTATTGGCAGCCCTTTTTTGTTTGTGCAATTGAAAAAACAGCATTACCAATTTATAAATTGAATTGATATAAATTGCAGCACATATTTTTGGGCAATGAAATACTACATCATAGCAGGAGAGGCAAGCGGCGATTTGCATGGAAGCAATTTGATAAAAGAACTGCAGCAACTTGATAACAATGCTGCTGTCCACTGCTGGGGAGGAGATAAAATGGAAGCTGCAGGAGCCATGCTGGTAAAGCATTACAGCGAACTGGCATTTATGGGTTTTATTGAAGTGATAAAAAATTTACGCACTATTTTTAGAAACCTTGCTTTTTGCAAACAGGATATTTTAGCATACCAACCTGATGCAATTATCCTCATTGATTATCCCGGATTTAATTTACGCATTGCTGAATGGGCAAAGCAGCAGGGGATAAAAATTATCTACTACATTTCACCGCAGGTGTGGGCCTGGAAGGAGAGCAGGGTGAAAGCAATAAAAAGAGATGTAGATAAAATGCTGGTGATACTTCCTTTTGAAAAAGCATTTTATAAAAAATGGAATTATGAAGTGGAATATGTGGGCCATCCGTTGGTGGAAGTGATCAATAATTTTGTACCGGGAGAACCTCTCTTTAAAAATAAAAAAATAATTGCCATGCTGCCCGGCAGCCGCAGGCAGGAAATATTGATCAAGCTGCCCATCATGCTGCAGGCATCCCAATATTTTCCTGACTATCATTTTGTAGTGGCAAAAGCACCGGGAGTGGAAGAAAGTTTTTACAATGAATTATTGGCGCCCTACACCAATGTGTCATCTGTTGTAAATCAAACCTATCAATTGCTCAGCGAAGCCAAAGCCGCATTGGTAACCAGTGGTACCGCCACTTTGGAAACAGCATTGTTCCATGTGCCTGAAGTAATTTGTTACAAAGGCAGTTCAATATCTTACCAGATTGCAAAGCGGCTGATCAAAATAAAATACATCTGTTTAGTGAATTTAATTATGGATAAAGAAGTGGTGAAAGAGCTGATACAGGATGAACTGACCGCAGCAAATATAGCAAAAGAATTGACTGAATTATTATCAAACGATACCAGGCAAAAACAACTGCAGGATGATTATGCAGCATTAAAAAATTTATTAAGCAGTGGGGGAAATGCTTCTGCAAATGCGGCAAAGAGTATTGTTGATTTTTTATCCAAATAAAAATAAGTGGTAAAATAAATTATTCCTAAATCGCTTTCAATTTTGCGATTGTTTCTGTTGGGTTAGCAGATTTAAAAACAGTATTTCCTGCTACCAGCACATCTGCTCCTGCTGCAATAATGGAAGCTGCATTGTCCAGCGTAACACCACCATCAATTTCTATTTTTACATTCAGTGATTGTTCATCAATCATTTTGCGGAGCTGTTTTATTTTTTCTAAAGTGTAAGGGATAAAAGACTGCCCACCAAAGCCGGGGTTCACACTCATTATTAAAACCAGGTCAATATCTGCCAATACATCTTTTAATAACTCCACTGGTGTGTGTGGATTTAAAGCCACGCCAGCCTGCATTCCAAGGCTTTTTATCTGCTGAATATTCCTGTGTAGATGTTTGCATGCTTCCATGTGTACAGTTAAAATATCAGCACCTGCTTTTTTAAAAGCTGCTGTATATTTCTCCGGCTCTTCAATCATTAAATGCACATCACAAATTTTGGTAGTTGCTTTCCTGAAAAATTCAATCAGCATGGGGCCAAATGAAATGTTGGGTACAAATCTTCCATCCATCACATCTAAATGAAACCAGTCTGCCTGGCTGGCATTCAGCATATCGCAGTCTTGTTGCAGTTGTAAATAATTAGCTGAAAGCAATGATGGTGCAATGATTGGCATGAGGTTTAATTGATAATTTTTTAATTGATAATTGATAATTTTTTTAATGATAAAGTTTCTTCTGCTTTACATTCACCATTATTGTTTTATTCCCAGCTTGCCCAATTCATCTTTCGCTTCAATGAAGTTGGGATCAAATTGCAAAGCAAGTTGATAATTCTGAATTGCTTCTTCTTTTTTCCCTAATTTTTCAAAACAGCGGCCCATCCAGTAATAGGCTTCTTCATTTTCTTTTTTTACTGCCAGTGAAAGTTCCAGTACTTTTAAAGCATCTAAATATTTTCCGAGGTCATAAAGACAAATTGCTTTTTCCCGGTAGGCAAAAAGGAAGCTGTAATTAAGTGACAAACATTTGTCAAAAAAAATAATTGCCTGTGCCTTATCTCCGGTAGTGCTGTAGTAAAGCCCTTTTATAAAAAGTGCCTGCACCTCTGCATTGGCTTTTGGAGCCATCAGCAATGCATCTGCCATTGTTATTGCCAATGAATTTTTAGAAAGGGCATATAATGAACCCAGCGAAAGTAAATTCTCTGGAAGAGGGTTAAGATCAACAACTTTTTCCCAGGCTTTGATGGCCTGCAAAGTGTCTTCATTTTCAGAAAGCAGGGTGGCTTTCATATACCACAACCTTGCATTCATGCTGTCTTTTTGTAAAGCATACCCAGTTTCAGCAATGGCCTGTCCGTAGTTGCCATTTTCCCTGAAATACTGGATGAGGTTTTCTTTCAGCAGCAGTGAATCGGGGTATTGTTCCGTCAATGCCCGTAAATTTTTTTCCTGCTCAGGCATAGCAGTATTATTGCTGATCTTTTTTTCATCAACCGTATTATTGCTGCAGGAAAAAAATATTACTGCCAGGAATGCGAAGATAATTTTATTCATTGTTGATTTTAATGATGGCAAAATTAAGTTGTTACGGCATAATCTGTTTACAATATTTTGACAATCTTGCTTACTGCAGCAATTAACTTTGTGTCAAAAAAAAAATTGAGATGAAAAATATTTTAATTGTCGCCACCGGGCTACTGATGATTGTTGGGATCAGTGCATTTACAAAAAAAAACTTCGATTTATTAACTGATAAACCTTCGGTGATAAATGATACCATCCAATTTGAAGGAGAAAAACATTTTGCCAATGTTCGCCAGCTCACTTTTGGCGGAGACAATGCTGAAGCTTATTTCAGCTTTGATGGGAAGTATTTGATCTTTCAAAAAACCAATCCAAAAGAAGGCATTCTGTGCGACCAGATTTGGATAGGAAAAATTCCAACAACAGCAGAAGAAAAATTTGAACCTGTATTAGTAAGCACCGGTACGGGAAGAACAACCTGTGCCTATTTTTATCCGGATGGCAAACATATTTTATATGCTTCTACACACCTGGCAGATAAAAATTGTCCGCCGATACCAGATAGAAAAAATTATGGCAACAAATATATCTGGGCAGTTTATGAGGGCTTTGATATTTTTAAAGCCGATCTGAATGGAAAAATAATCAAACAATTAACCACTACAAAAGGCTATGATGCAGAAGCCACCATTTCACCCAAAGGCGATAAAATTTTATTTACTTCTTTAAGGGATGGTGATCTTGATTTATACACAATGGATTTGAATGGCAAACAGGTAAAACGGATCACCAATACTTTGGGATATGACGGTGGTGCATGGTTCAGTCCGGATGGTACAAAAATTATCTGGCGTGCCAGCAGGCCGCAAACTGAAGCAGAGATTAAAGAGTACAAAGATTTAATAAAAGAAAATTTAGTAGCACCTACTCACATGGAAGTATGGATGGCAAATGCTGATGGAAGTGATGCACATCAAATCACTTTTTTACAACAGGCCAACTGGGCACCCAACTTTTTACCCGATGGAAAACATTTTATTTTTTGCAGTAACCATGAATATAAAAGGGGCTTCCCTTTCAATATGTACATTGCTGACAGTGATGGAAAAAATATCGAAAAGATAAGCCGTGACAAAGGATTTGATGCCTTTCCAATGTTTAGCCCGGATGGAAAGCATTTTGTTTTTTGCAGCAACAGGAATAATGGTGGCACACATGATACCAATATTTTTATTGCAGATTGGGTGGAGTAAAGTGATGACTGATCGGTGAGCAGTGAACTGTTTACGAGGATTAAATATTTTTTTAAAAACTGATCACCGTTCACTAATGACCTAGCTCTTTCCCAATTCAATCACTTCGCAATCTTTCATATTCTTACCATCAATTACAAAACGAATAACGGTTCTTATTTTATGCCAGCCATGTTTGCCTGCGGCACCGGGGTTCATGTGCAGGCATTGGAGTTTATCATCGTACATAATTTTTAAAATGTGCGAATGGCCACTGATAAAAAGTTGCGGCTGATGAATCAGTAATGCTGTTTTTGTTTCCGGGTTATACCGTGGCGGATAACCACCAATATGCCGCATCATCACTTT
>JANMJU010000214.1:0-7512 GCA_031371545.1 Chitinophagaceae bacterium | reverse complement strand
TAAAAAAGGAGAGGGGCTTTATGCTAACTCCACATCACTGGCCATCATTTCTTTTACCAAAGCAGCTAAATCATATTTGGGAACCCAGCCCAATTTTGTTCTTGCTTTGGTAGCATCACCAATTAATAAGTCCACTTCTGTGGGTCTGAAATATTCTGGATCTACTGCTACCACTGCTTTTCCAACTGATAACTGGTATGCAGGATTGCTGCAGGATTTTATTGTGGCCGATTCATTTACACCTTCTCCAATAAAGTTGAGTGCTATTCCTACTTCAGCAAAAGATAATTTTACAAAATCCCTTACGGTGGTGGTAATGCCGGTGGCAATCACAAAATCTTCGGGTTCATCCTGCTGCAAAATGCGCCACATCGCTTCCACATAATCTTTTGCATGTCCCCAGTCTCTACGGGCATCCAGGTTGCCGAGGTATAATTTTTTCTGCTTGCCTTTTACAATCGCCGACACAGCACGGGTAATCTTTCGGGTTACAAATGTTTCACCTCTCAACGGGCTTTCATGATTGAAAAGAATACCATTGCAGGCATACATTCCATAAGCTTCCCGGTAGTTGATAGTAATCCAGTACGCATATAATTTAGCTACGGCATATGGGCTCCGGGGATAGAAAGGTGTGGTTTCACTTTGCGGCACCGCCTGCACCAAACCATACAATTCAGAAGTACTGGCCTGGTAAATACGGGTCTTCTTTTCCAATCCTAAAATCCTGATTGCTTCCAGCAAACGCAGGGTGCCAACACCATCTGCATTGGCGGTATATTCCGGTTCATCAAAACTTACTTTTACATGGCTCATGGCAGCCAGGTTATAAATTTCATCAGGCTTTGTTTCCTGTATAATCCGGATCAGGTTAGTGCTGTCCGTCATGTCGCCGTAGTGCAATTGAAAGCGTACATTTTTTTCATGCGGATCCTGGTACAGGTGATCTATACGTTGTGTATTTATCAGCGATGACCTTCTTTTTATGCCATGTACTTTGTAACCTTTTTCCAATAAAAGGTCTGCAAGATAAGCGCCATCCTGCCCGGTAACTCCTGTTATCAATGCTGTCTTTCCATTAAAATTTTTCCCTGTACTCATTCTGCTGATGCTAATTTTTTATGTTGATGAATTACTATTTAATTATGGTTTTCTAAAAAATCTTTATACGCCATTTTGATTCCTTCGCTTAATTCAATGGTATGTTTCCATCCTAAATTGTGGAGCTTGGTTACATCCATCAGCTTACGTGGTGTACCATCCGGTTTGGTGGAATCGAAAACCAATTTTCCATTGAACCCAACAATATCTTTTACCAATGTTGCTAAATCTGCAATGCTCAAATCTTCTCCTGTTCCAATATTTACCAACTGTTCTTCATTATAATTTTCCATTAAAAAAATACAGGCTTCTGCAAGGTCATCGGCAAATAAAAATTCCCGTTTAGGCGTGCCCGTTCCCCACACCACCACTTCTTCTGCAGTACTAACTTTTGCCTCATGCATCTTGCGGATGAGCGCCGGTAATACATGTGAATTATTCAAATCATAATTATCGCCAAAGCCATACAGGTTGGTCGGCATTACGCTTATAAAGTTACAACTATATTGACGGCGGTAGGCTTCACACATTTTTATACCTGCAATTTTTGCAATGGCATACGGTTCGTTTGTTGGTTCCAGGGTACCTGTTAGCAGGTAGTCTTCCTTTAAGGGTTGCGGTGCCATTTTTGGGTAAATGCAGGAACTGCCAAGGAACATTAATTTAGTAACGGCGTTGGTGGCTGCCGCATGAATGATGTTGGCTTCTATCATTAAATTTTCATACAAAAAATCGGCACGAAAAGTATTGTTGGCATAGATTCCGCCTACTTTTGCAGCGGCTAAAAAAACATACTTAGGTTTTTCGGCAATAAAAAAATCATTGACTGCAGGCTGGTTACGCAAATCCAATTCAGATGAAGTCCGGGTGATGATATTGGTAAAACCTTTGCCGGATAAATGTCTAAAAATTGCACCCCCCACCATTCCCCGATGACCGGCAATATATACCTTACTGTTCAGCTCCATATCCTTTGATAATTAAAATTAAGGCTGCGAAGATAATTTTTTTAAAGAATTAATACTGATAAAACGAAAAGGAGAGATTATTACTGGCTTACTTTAAAGTAATCGAGGTACCAGTCTATAAAATTGCTTACGCCTTCTTCAACAGAAGTAGAGGGATGATAACCCAAATTTGTTTTCAGGTCATTGATGTCTGCATAAGTTTTGTACACATCTCCGGGCTGCATTGGCATCATTATTTTCTCTGCTTTTTTGCCCAGCTTTTTTTCAATGGCATCAATAAAAGCGGTGAGTTTTACCGGTTGGCTGTTGCCGATATTGTACAATTGATAAGGAGCTTTGGAAGAAGATGGGAGAGGATCTAATCCATTCCAGTCAGGGTTGCCTTTTGGTGGATTGTTGATTACCTTTTCCACGCCATCTACAATGTCATCAATGTAGGTAAAGTCTCTTTCCATTTCACCATTGTTAAATACCTGAATGGGCTTGCCGTCAATAATGGCTTTGGTAAATAAAAACATTGCCATGTCTGGCCGGCCCCAGGGTCCATATACCGTAAAGAAACGTAGTCCGGTTGTTGGTAATTTATACAGGTGGCTGTACACATGCGCCATCAGTTCGTTACTTTTTTTTGTGGCCGCATACAGGCTGATAGGATGATCTACTGCATGGTTGGAATCAAAAGGAATGATTTCATTGAGCCCGTAAACACTGCTGCTGCTGGCATACACCAAATGCTTGATATTAAAATTGCGGCAGCATTCTAATAAATTGGCAAAGCCTACAATATTGCTTTCAATGTAAGCTGCAGGGTTGGTAATGCTGTATCTTACACCGGCCTGTGCAGCCAGGTTTACCACTACATCAAATTGTTGTGTTGTAAATAACTGATCAAGGTTTGTTTTATCTTCTAACTGCAGTTGTAAAAAAGAATAATTTTTTAACGTGTTACTTTGGTAAAGCTGGTTGTATTGTATTCCTTCCAGAGCGATGCCGGCAGCTTTCAGCCGGTCGTATTTTAGGCTTACCTGGTAATAATCATTTAATGAATCAAGCCCTACTACATCCCATCCATCTGCCACTAATTTTTTGGCCAAATGATAACCAATAAAACCTGCTGAACCTGTAACTAAAGCTTTCATGTAAAAAATTAATTGCTAAAAAGAGCGAAGTTATTTATTATAAGTGGAGTACAAAATATTTATGATTCTTTCAGACGTGTTGCCATCCCAAAACTCGGGAATAGTTCCTTTTTTCCAGTCGTTGGCCAATATTTTTTGTAAGTATAATTCCAGTTTTTCAATATTATCGCCAATCAGTTCATTGGTGCCAAGTGTTACCGTCTCCGGCCTTTCTGTTGAATTTCTCAGCGTTAAACATGGGATATGCAATACCGTTGCTTCCTCTGTGATGCCCCCGGAGTCGGTAATAATTCCCTGGGCATTTTTTACGAGATAAATAAATTCAAGATAGCCCTGCGGATCAATCATGATTAATTTATCAGCGTTGATATTGAATGTGTCTAAAATTTTTCTTGTTCTCGGATGCACCGGGAATACCACCGGAGAATCGCCGGTAGATTTGGTGATGGCATCCAGCAATTGTTTTAATTTTTCCGGATCATCCACATTTGAAGGACGATGCAGTGTGACTAAAAAATAATTGCTTGCTGTCAATTGGTACTCATCCCAAAAAGCAGGTTTTCTTATCCTGTCCAAATTTTGAAAAAGCGTATCAATCATGGTATTGCCCACAAAGTGAATACTGCTTTCAGGTACCTGGTAACGTTTTAAATTATCATTGGCGATAGTACTGGTGGTGAAAAAATGATCGCAAATAGAATCGGTAACAATGCGGTTGATCTCTTCCGGCATGGTCATATCTCCTGAACGGATACCTGCTTCCACATGCACCACATCCACACATAATTTTTTGGCAGTAATGGTACAGGCCATGGTAGAAGTAACATCTCCCACCACCAACACCACATCCGGCCTGTTGTCGAATAATTCTTTTTCAAATTTTACCATAATGGCCGCTGTCTGCTCAGCCTGTGTGCCACCGCCACATTCCAGGTTGATGTGTGGATCGGGTATGCCCAGCTGTTCAAAAAAATCGCCACTCATTTTTTTATCGTAATGCTGCCCGGTATGTACCAGCCGGTACTGAATGGCAAGCCCCAGTGTTTGCGCCTTGAAGATGGCTTTAATGATGGGGGCCACTTTCATAAAGTTGGGCCTGGCTCCTGCGATAATGGTTACTAACATAATTTTTTATGGGTTATAATATTGAAAGGCTTTGTTCACATCCAGGAAACAGCCTTTTATCAGCATGAATTGATTTATTGTATAAAACGTTTCTATTAACAGTTTATTATCGTGATTTTTATGGAGTACTTACTGTAAAGCAATGTGTTTATCAGTGCAGTATTTTTTTCTCTTTTATAAAATTGGTTATTTCTGTTGTAAAGATGGTAGCTCCATTCAGTTTTAAATGTGCTCCATCAAAATAATAATCTGCATTGCGGTATATAGTATTGGTTGTATCGTACATGATAATATTGCTGTTGCTGCCAGCCAGTTCCGCAATCCTGTTTTGAAATCCAATGGAAGGATTACCAAAATTAGGAGCACAGGCAAACAGCAATGTAATATTATTGTCCCGGCATATTTTTATAAAATTATTGAAACTTGCAATCCTGTTTTCATCTTCATACTTCTTGTCATAAGTAACATACCAGTTGGCAAATTGCATATTAAATCTTTTGTTGTGCCACGAGATGGGCATTGAGCCATCACTTAGCAGGGTATCCTGGTCTTTAAAATGTTTTTTTCGTAAATCAAAATTGCTGATGCTTAACTGGTGAACGATAAAAAGATCTGACAGTAGCTTATTTTTTTCACCTTCTTTAATCAATGCCTCTCTTATTTGAGGGTATTTCACCAAAGGATACATTCTGTCCAAACGGAATTTAATCGTAGTGTTTATCTGTAATTCAGCCGGGTCATCTACAGCCAGTATCAGCAGGCGGGGTTTTTTATTTCCATACTTTAACAGCTCTGTAAGCAGGTATTCGTGAAAGCTGATATTGGAACCGGGATAAGACAGGTTATAAGCTGTTGTATGTAATGAGTCTGCCAGTTGAGATGCCACAATATCCCTGGCGCCACGGGAGGAGCCCATGACAACAATGTCTGCATTTATTTTTCCATTGAGTATGTATTCCAGCCGCTTGTCAAGTTCTCTTTCGGGAAGGCGGTTACGTAGAAAAATTAATGGTTTTTCTATAATAAAAAACACCGCAAGAAACAGGAAACACTTTATAAGAAAGTCCTTCATAATTTAAAATTGGAAATAAATAAACTGTTGTTCTTTGCCCATGAATAAGAATATTGTAATCACTAAAATATAATACACAGCCCATCTTACCGGCTTGTACCAGCTTACTCCAAACCTTGCCAATGCATATTGATGCTCCCTGCCAATCCATTCTATCATTACAAAAAACAATATCAGCGAAACAGCTGCAAAAGGATTGGTATTGCTTTCAATAAAAGCCCTTATGTCTGGTGTTTTAAATAAGGATGGTGAAAATATTTTACCAATATAGTGTACGGCCTTGCCTACAGTTTCTGCCCTGAAAAATATCCATGCCAGCACTGTAAGGCTGAATGTGATGCCCATTGCGAAAACTTCTTTTAGGGTAGGAAACATTTTTCCCTGCGCCACTATTTCAAGATTGTTCCTGTTTTTATTGAGCAATAATAAAGGCATAAAGTACAATGCATTCAATGCACCCCAAATAATAAAAGTCCAGTTGGCGCCATGCCAAAAACCACTTACAAGGAAGATGATAAAAGTGTTTCTTACTTTTATCCAGGTGCCGCCCTTACTGCCACCAAGTGGAATATATAAATAATCTCTGAACCAGGTGGAGAGTGAAATATGCCAGCGCCGCCAGAACTCTGCAATGTCTCTGGAAAAATAAGGGAAAGCAAAATTTCTCAGCAGGTCAATTCCAAATAACCTTGCCGTACCGAGTGCAATATCAGAGTAGCCGGAGAAGTCGCAATAAATCTGGAAGGTGAAGAATAGAGCCCCCATTAATAAGGTGCTGCCATTGTAATGGGAATAGTTGGCAAAGATGCTGTTGGCATAACCGGCACAGGTATCGGCAATCACTACCTTTTTAAACAGCCCCCATAATATCTGCCGCATACCATCCAGAGCTTTGGTATAATCAAATCGGCGTGGCTGTTTTATTTGTGGCAATAAATGAGTTGCTCTTTCAATGGGACCAGCCACCAGCAAGGGAAAGAAGCTTACAAATACAGCGTAATCAATATAGTTTTTTTCCGGTTTTATCCGGTCGTAATAAATGTCAATTACATACGACAAGCCATGAAAAGTATAGAATGAAATGCCAACCGGCAGTATCACTTTTAATGTCCACACATTTACATGCAGCCCCACATGAGATAGCGCTTCTGCAAAAGATGTGGCAAAGAAATTGTAGTATTTGAATATGCCAAGAAACCCGAGATTGATAATTACACTTAGCCAAAACCAAAACCGTTTTTTATTTTTCGATGCAGCTTCACTCATTTTGATGCCGGTAAAATAATCCAGCAGGGTTGAAAAAATGAGCAGGAATAAAAACCGGTAATCCCAGCAGGCGTAAAAAAAATAGCTTGCCACCAACAGCAGTATGTTCTGCATTTTGTAATCTTTATTGGTAACAAACCAGTAAAGAAAAAAAACTACCGGAAGAAATATTGCAAAGCTGAGTGAGTTAAAAAGCATTGTCGGTTTAATTTATTTTAATCGGCTGCAAATTAGAATTAGGCTTTTTATTTTTTGCCCTGTATGCTGTCAACCATTTCCCCAACATTCTTCCAGCTTTGTATTTCTTTAGAAGTAAAGCGGCATTTAAAATGTTTTTCTACCGCCACTACCAACTGGATATGTGTTAATGAATCCCAGCCTTCTACATCATCTGCTTTGCTGGCATCTGTCAATACAATATCTTCTGTATCCAATACATCATTAAAAATCGCAGCCAGTTTTTCCAGCACTTCATTCCTGTTCATAAAATTATTTGATATTGATGAAACATTGTTTGTTATCGTATTTAGTAACATCGAGCCACCAAAAATTATCCTTTTCTTCAAAGCCTAATTTCTTGTAATGCTCTTTTACCATTTCGTTTTTTGCAGTAGCTATGTATTCGCCTTTTAAATGAGTAAAGCCGTTTTGTTTTGCAAAATTTGCAATGGTGTTTAAAGTAAAATTTTCCATCCCTCTTTTTAAAACACGGCAACTCATGAACCAGGTATCAATAAACAATGTGGTATCATTTTCTTTTTTTAATATGATAACGGCTATTAAACCGTTGTTACCAAATTTATCTGACAGGTCGAAAGTGAATGTAAAAAAATCTTTTGAG
>JANMJU010000197.1:0-6772 GCA_031371545.1 Chitinophagaceae bacterium | reverse complement strand
TTGAATAATGGAATAGGAAGAATGTTTGTGTTGACGCAATTCAACTCTGCGTCACTTAACCGCCATATAAAAAACACTTATCATTTCAGTGCATTCAGCAAAGCGTTTGTTGATATACTTGCAGCAGAACAAACTCCGGATAGCCTTGGTTGGTTCCAGGGAACAGCAGATGCGGTACGCCAGTCGTTAAAACATATCGGCAACAATGAATTTGATTATGTGCTGATATTGAGTGGTGATCAGCTTTACCAGATGGATTTTGGCCAGATGCTGCAAAACCATATTGATAAATCCGCCGACATTACCATCGCCACCATTCCCGTAGGCGACCGGGAAGCCCCTGAATTCGGTATTCTGAAAACAGACGGCGATCAATATATTACTTCATTCATAGAGAAACCAGCAAAAGATATCCTGCCACTATGGGCTAGCGATACGGGGGATGAAATGAAGGTAATGGGAAGGAATTATCTTGCTTCCATGGGTATCTATATTTTCAGCAGGAAATTATTATTTGATCTTTTGCTGACAGAGAAAAAAGATGCCATCGATTTTGGCAAGGAGATCATGCCTTCTTCCATTGAAAAACATAAAGTGATCAGCTACCAGTATGACGGTTACTGGACAGACATTGGGAATATTTATTCTTTCTTTGAAGCCAACCTGGCCCTTACTTTAGACCTGCCGCATTTTAATTTATTTGACAATCAAAAAATAGTTTACAGCAGGGCAAGAATGTTGCCACCGGCTAAAATAAGTGGTACTACATTGGAGAAAACAATTATTGCCGAAGGCTCTATCATCAGCGCCAGCCGCATAGAAAACAGTGTGATAGGCATCCGCAGCCGCATTGGCCATGGTACCACAATTGTAAGCAGCTACATCATGGGTAATGATTATTATGAAACATTGCTTGAGCTGGAAAACAATACCAGCAAAGGGGTACCAAAAATTGGTATTGGCGACAGGTGTTATATCCGCAACACAATTGTAGATAAAAATTGCCGCATTGGAAATGATGTACGCATTAACGGCGGCGATCATTTAGCCAACTCCGATCATTCATTGTATGCAATCAAAGACGGTATCGTGGTGCTGAAAAAAGGCTGCATCATACCAGATGGGTTTGTAATTTAATTTTTCAAAAAAACATCCTTACCAACGGATGTTTTTTTATGGTATTTTATAAATGTGTATTTTATACACGAAATTTTATAAATTTTAAACGATTGTTATGTCAGAATCAACGATGGCTACTAAGCCCAAATTAAGTCTTGTACAAATTATCAACATGAGTGTGGGCTTTTTTGGAATCCAGTTTGGATGGGATCTGCAGCGTGCCAACATGGGACCTATTTACGAACACCTGCATGCCAGTGCTGATAAAATACCTTTACTATTTCTTGCCGCTCCATTAACCGGTTTGCTGGTGCAGCCTGTAATTGGTTACATGAGCGACCGTACCTGGCATCCAGTTTACGGCAGAAGACGGCCTTATTTTTTAGTGGGTGCTATCATGAGTTCTATTGCTTTGATCTTTATGCCGCATAGCCCTGTGTTGTGGGTAGCTGCCGGTTTACTTTGGGTAATGGATGTTTTTGGTAACGTAGCAATGGAACCTTTCAGGGCATTTGTAGCGGATAAATTAAATGAAAAGCAAATGACCCAGGGATTTGTAATGCAAAGCCTGATGATTGGCCTTGGCGGCTGTATTGCTTCTGCCTTACCCTGGATGATGACCAACCTGTTTCATCAAAGTGAAACTGCTGCAAGCGGCATTATTCCGGATAATGTGAAATGGAGTTTTTACATTGGTTCCTTTTTCTTTCTTGCATCGGTATTGTACACTGTACTTACATCAAAAGAATATCCGCCTGAAGATATTTCCTTTAAAGAAAAAGTGGAAGAATCTAATAAAGGTTTTGGTGGTGGCTTTAGAGAAATTACAGGTGCCATTAAAAATATGCCCAAACGCATGAAGGTATTATCACTGGTACAGTTTTTTACCTGGCCAGGATTATTTTTAATGTGGTTCTATTATAATTCAGCTGTTGCAAGAAATATTTTTCATGCCAGCAGCGAAACAGATCCATTGTATGGACAGGGTACCAATTTTGGGGGACTTACATTGGCATATTACAACATCATCACTTTTTTATTTGCTTTTATATTGCCTTTTATCGCCGGAAAATTAGGACGCAAACTGACGCACTCACTTTGTCTTTTTTGTGGTGCCATCGGACTGATCAGTGTAGCTTTTGTTGAAAATAAATATATGCTCTTTGGTTGTATGACGGGTGTTGGTATTGCATGGGCAAGTATACTTTCTATGCCTTATGCCATGCTTGGTGGTGTGTTGCCTGCAGGTAAAATTGGTGTGTATATGGGCATCTTCAATTTCTTTATTGTATTGCCCGAAATCATGGCCAGCCTTGGTTTTGGCTGGATCATGAAAAATGTATTGCACAATGACCGTTTGCTGGCAGTGCAGATTGGTGGTGTACTGATGATTATCGCAGGAATAATCTGTTATTTGTTTGTAAAAGAAAATGATGATAAATAATGAGGAAGTTTTTTAAAAAAAGTATTGCTGTTTTTTTATTACTGCAATATGGCATTTGCTTTTCAACAAGTGCACAGGTAAATGGAAAATGTTATCCCACTGACTGGTGGGCAGGCATGAAATGGAATAAAGTGCAGCTGATGCTTCATGCAGACAGTGGCTTAATTTTTCCTGGTGAATGTTCTGTTCAAATTAAATATCCTGGTCTTAAAGTTGAAAAAGTAAACAGGGTAGAAAATAAACGATACCTCTTTGTGGATGTTTCTATTGCAACCAATACCAAACCGGGTAAGTTTTTTATTAATGTAGTTACACTTTTTAAAAACGAAAATTTTAAAATTCCTTTTGAAATAAAAACAAGAAGAAAAGGCAAAGGCTCCGAATATGCACAAGGCGTAACGGCAAAAGATTTTATCTATCTTATTTTGCCCGACCGTTTCAGCAATGGCGATCCATCCAATGACAGAATCTCCGGTATGAGAGATCAATCATTAAACAGGGATACTGTTTTCAACCGGCATGGTGGTGATTTGAAGGGAATACAAAATCATTTGAATTATATGCAGGACTTAGGTGTAACAACTTTATGGCTGAATCCTGTTTTAGAAAACGATCGGCCGGAAAGAACTGAGCATGGCTATGCTTTTACTGACCATTATAAAATAGACAGAAGACTTGGCGGTGAAAAAGCATACCAGGAACTGATTAATGCAACGCATGCAAAAGGCATGAAGATGATACAGGATGCTGTGTACAATCATGTGGATGCAAATCATATCACCATCCTGGATATGCCAATGAAGAGCTGGGTACATAACTGGGACAGCTATACCAACACCACTTATAAAGACCAGGTAGCTTTTGATCCATACGCAAGTACTATTGATAAAAAGAAACTGGTTGATGGCTGGTTCACAAAAGTAATGCCGGACCTTGATCAAAGTAATCCTTATGTTGCCAATTATTTAATTCAACATGCGCTGTGGACGGTGGAAGAATTTGGTATTGATGGCTGGCGTGTTGATACCTATGTTTACAATGATGGGAATTTTATGAATCGCTGCAACAAGGCGTTGACTGATGAATATCCCCGGATTACTATTTTTGGTGAAACGTGGTTTCATGGTGTGGCAAACCAAGCTTACAATGTACAGAACAATTTGAATATTGCATACAAAAGTAATTTACAGGGAGCTACAGATTTTCAAACCTTGTGGGGCATACAGGATGCCATGACAAGAGACTTTGGCTGGACGGATGGTGTCAATAATCTATACACCACATTGGCCTATGATTTTTTATACAAAGACCCAACAAGGAATGTGCTGTTCCTCGATAATCATGACATATCTAGATTTTATTCTGTAATTGGAGAAGATATAAACAAATACAAATCATCGTTGAGCTGGCTCTTTACCTGCAGGGGAATTCCTCAATTGTATTATACATCCGAATTTGCCACAACTGGCAACACATCTCCCAGTGATGGTTATGTAAGACTGGATTTCCCCGGTGGATGGGCTGGCGATAAAGTGAACAAGTTTGATGCTTCCGGCAGAACAGAAAAGGATAAAGAAATTTTTAATCATGTTCATGCGCTGGCAAATTACCGTAAAACATCTTCTGCATTAACCACTGGAAAGATGATGCAGTACACTCCTGTAGATGGCGTGTATGTTTACTTTCGCTATGATGCAAAGCAAACGGTGATGGTGGTAATGAATACATCCAAAGAAACAAAAAATATAAGCCTTGCAAATTTTGAAGAACGTACCAAAGGCTTTAATAAATACAAAGATATTCTTACCAAAAAAACAGCGCCACTCATCGATTTTAGTATAGGAAGTTATCAATCGGCCGTATATGAATTAGCTAAATAATAGTAGCCCCAGCCGTGTTTTAGCCTTAAAAAAATTATCAACAAAAAGAGAGTTGCCGCTATCGCTAACCGGCTTTAAAGTTTACATTAATTGTCTGCCCCCGGAATTGCATACAGGCAACAGTAACAAAATCAATTGTTCCGTAGCTAAACAAAATTTGTTTAAATAAAATTTATAATGCTTCTTCGCAGATTAAGCAGGTTGGAAGTTTTGTAATCATCCGGTAAATATTAGGAAGCAACATTAAAATTAAATTCATGAGAAAAATTGTACAAGCCATCTTCCTTATTTTTTTATTATCAATCTCTAATTTTATTGTAGCACAATCATCGGTGGCAAACTACACGTTTGCAAGTGCTGCCGGCACTTATACTGCCATTACAGGCACCAATTCTACCGCTGTTGGAGATGACAATCAGCAAGTACCTGTTCCCATTGGGTTCAATTTTATTTTAGGTAGTACCAATGCAACCCATGCAGGTATCACCACAAATGGGATGATTACTTTAGGCTATTTTAACGAAACAATTGGCTTCACACACGATAACAATGTATTATCCACCTCTGCATCGCTTCGTCCATTAATTGCTGCTTTTTGGGATGATAATAATCGTAACACCGGAACCATATCTTATTTAACTGATGGAGCTTTTGGTGCCAGGGTGTTTACAGTACAATGGGATAATGTGAATATCGGAGGATTGGGTACAACAAGCGCAACGTTTACTGCATCTTTTCAACTAAAATTGTTTGAAGGAACAAATGTGGTGAAACTTATTTATTCAAATAATTTTTCAGCGGCAGGAGCAATAACAGCGTCAATCGGATTAAATGATGCTGCTTCTTTTTTAAGTGTTACTCCCGGCTCCCCGGCAACAGTATCTTCCATAACTGCAAACAATGCAATAGCAGATTTAACCAATGTAATGGGCAAGGAATATACTTTTACGCCACCTGTGCCTGCCTGCGCCCCTGCCACATACGTTACGGTTAGTAACATCGCCACAACTGCTGCCACGATAACAATGAATGCAGTAAGTGGGGCAACCGGGTATCAATTTAGTGTAATTGATTTTACTCCCCCCAGTGCAGGAACTGCTTCTGCAACGCCTGCTTATGCATCTTCTGGTTTAACGCCAAATACACAATATTATGTGCATGCAAGAACTGCCTGTGCAGGAGGAACTTTTAGTGCCTGGTACACAACATCATTTATAACCAGCGCATTATTTACTATTCCTTATTTTCAAAATTTTGATACAGCAGTTGCTCCAGCATTGCCAACCTATACATCCATGCAGGACTTAAATGCAGGCACATCCTGGGTTACATCAACTGCATCCAGTATTGCTTCTCCATACTCTGCACCCAATTGTTTGGTATTTGGCTCTGATCCTGCTATCCCGGCAAATGATTGGTTTTATACACCTGCCATTTCATTAACCGGAGGAACCAGTTATCAATTGTCATTTTATTACAAAAATATAAGCGGCAGTAGTACTGAAAAATTGGAAGTAAAATACGGCACTACAAACAATGCAACTGCTATGACAAATTTGATTTATAAGGATACCAATATCCTGAATACAAATTATAAAGTAGTGAAACAAAGTTTTACACCTGCATCAAGTGGAGCTTATTATTTTGGCTTTCATGATTTTTCTAATGCTAACCAAATTGCTTTAAATATTGATGACATCCGCATAATCAATACTCCCACCTGCGACATGCCCACTTTGTTGAATGTTTCCTTTACAAGTTCAACCGCTGGTATAGCAAGCTGGGCACCTGCAACAGGTGCGGTTAGCTCTTACAATTGTACAATTTTAACTTCAGCTTCAGCATACATAACAAGCTTTAATCCAACAACTCCTTCTACTAATTTTGGCGGATTATTTCCTGGTCAGCAATATTTATTGAGCGTTCAAACCTTTTGCCCTGGCTCTACATCTTCTGCCACTGCTGTTTTACCATTTACCATGCCTGCTGCTGTTTGCACGGGATTACCAGTACCTTATAATGAAAATTTTGACAGCAGTATAGTAGTGCCTGCACTAAAATTTTGTTATACATCGCAGGATTTGAATGGCGGTACAAAATGGATATCAGAGTGGAGAGGCTCAGGCTCTCATAGTTTCCCAATGTGATGGTGTATAAGTATGATGCAGTACCGGCGAATGATTGGTTTTTTACACCAAGCATTCATTTATTGGCTGGGTCCAGTTACAAAATATCTTATAAATACGCAGTTGGCCTTGATACAGACCCGGAAAAATTAGAAGTAAAATACGGTACGGCTAATAATGCAGCTTCCATGTCAAATTTATTG
>JANMJU010000184.1:0-3310 GCA_031371545.1 Chitinophagaceae bacterium | reverse complement strand
CTCAATCAACGTTTTGGGATGAATTATGTAATTGATTTTTTAAGAGGCAGCAGCACTACAAAGCCAGAACATCAATCTATAAAAACTTACAGTATTGGGAAAGAAATCAGTAAAGAACAATGGAGACAAATTGCAAAAGAATTATTGCAACTGCAATACCTGCAGGTAAGCGATGGCGAATACCCGGTACTGCAACTGAATGAAAAAAGTAAAGAGGTATTAAAAGGAGAATTGAAAGTGATGCTGACTAAATCCATCACTGCAAGTAAACCTGTGATTGAAGCATATTCAGTGAAAGAAAATATTTACCAGGATTTATTTGCAACATTAAAAGCCGTTCGCTACGATTTGGCAAAAGATGAAAATGTAGCTGGTTTCCAAATTTTTTCTGATGCTACTTTGGTGGAACTGGCAACTTATCTCCCACTCACTTTCGCAGACCTGGCAAAGATTTCAGGCTTTGGTGATATTAAACTGGCCAAGTATGGAAACGCTTTTTTAGACACTATTATTGACTATTGTGTGGAGAATAATATTACTACTAAAATAAATTCCAAAACTCCTAAGCGGCAAAGAAAATCTGCAACGGAAGAAAAAACTACGGATACAAAGAAAGCCAGTTTACAATTATTTCAACTCGGCAGATCAATCAATGAAATTGCGGCTGAAAGAAATTTATCTGCCAACACCATTGAAACTCATTTAGCACATTTTATTTTTACCGGGCAAATGCAGGTGAATGAAATTGTGGCAAAAGAAAAGATACAACCCATTATGGATGCAGTTGAAAAAAACAATAACCATTATGAACTTGCTCCTGTAAAACAACAATTAGGGGATTCATATTCTTACGGAGAAATAAGGGCTGTAATGAGCTACATACGCCGGATGAAAGAAGCATAGCTCAGTCCTTCAGGTTACGTTCCATCCATTCTTCCTGCGAATTGGCTGACTGTTCAATCGTTACTTTAGCGGCAATTTTTTGTTGCCCTTTAATGATGGATTGTGTTACATAATCATGTTCAATCGATTCATTTTCTTTCATGCCCAGCAATTTTATCAGTGGTATCATTTTGTCACTTCCCAAATGTTTAAAGAGCGGCTCATCCATGGCACTGTAAACAGTTATCTTTTTTTGTTCCCAATTTTCTATCAATGCCAGTTCTTTTTCATGCAATGGATAATGTTCTATAAAAACAGGCACATGATTACTTAGCTTACCAGAGTGTATCATCCGGGCTTCTATAATGCAGGAAGTGTCTCCGCCTTGTTGCTGAAAAAAATCTTTAAAATTTTTAGCCGTACTTGTAAACCAGGCAATAAATACAGTGCCGGGCTGCTCCCTGAAAAGCTGCAGACAGGCATTCATTTTTGCTTCTGTGCTGATGTAAACTTTATCCGTAAATTTTTCTTTCCGGAGATACTTCTTTTGAGCTACCAAATAAATTAAACAGCATATTAACTTGTTAAGCCTGTAAATTACTAAAACAAAACTTAGACAGAAAAGTAGAAAATTTTTACCACTGGTTGAAGACAGGTTCAGTAATTTTTTTGTAGAAATAAAAAAGGGCAGAATAAAAATCCAACCTGATTTTTTTAACTAATACCTTATGAAAACCAAATAGAATACATAGACAAAAAAAATGGTTGCCCCCAATCAAGTAACAAAATAAACAGTGCTATTATTTATTTTTTCATTTTGAAAAGATGGCAAAGCAATTGGTGATAGCGAATTGGCAAGAGAAATTAATCCCAAAAAACAATTAACTTTACTTATGAAATTCCTTTTACTGCTTTGCCTGTTCCCGCTGGCAAGCTTATCTCAGCCTACTTATCTGCAAATAAAAAAAGCAGAGACTGAACTTGTTCAGCTCAATAAAAAAGGTGACAGCCTGTTGCTAAAAATTGAAGATTTAAAATTTAAAAAGATACATGAAGACTTACTGGCTGTAGCATTGCCAGCATTACTGCCCGGCGAAGAAGTGGTGTATCACAATGCGTATGCACTGGTTTATTCCGAGGCGGATGAGCAGGCAAAGTGGGTGGCACATATTATTTTGCCCGATGTGGTAAGAGGAAATGAAGGCAGGAGTAACGACTTTAGGCCAGACAGTCTAATTAAAACAGGCTCTGCTACAGAGGCGGATTATTTTTTGCGGATACCACAACCTGACGGCAGTTTTAAATATGATGCATTTGGGTATGACAGGGGACACCTGGCACCATCTGCAGATTTCAGGTATTCAAAAAAAGCGCTTTCAGAAAGTTACCTGTATTCAAACATGTCTCCACAAAAAGCAGTACTAAACCGTGGCCGCTGGGCAGAACTGGTAGATGTGATCCGGCAATATGTAATCAGGAATAACACACAGGTATATGTAGTTTCTGGTGGCGTATTGAAACCTGGATTGAAAAAAATTGAGAAAGGAATTCATAAAGTAACCATTCCCGAATTGTATTACAAAGTAAGTTTGGATCTTACCAATAAAAGGGCAATCGCATTTGTGATGCCCAATAAAGAATGTGAATACCCGGTGATGAAATATGCCTGCAGCATTGACAGCGTAGAGCGATTAACCGGTATTGATTTTTTTTCGAGCCTGCCGGATGAAGAGGAAAATAAAATTGAAAGTGAAATTGACATTAACAAATGGGTGGGAGAAAGGGAAGCCGGAGAAGCGGTACCATTGAAAGCAGAAGACTTGCCCAGGAATACTTTCAATACCATACAGGCGCAATATTACATGGGCAAAAATGAAATCATCAAAGTATGCGGCACGGTAGTAAGCACCAAGCTTTCTTCCAAAGGAAATATCTTTTTAAACCTTGATAAAAAATTTCCAAACCAGGTTTTTAGTATCACCATCTTTAAAGATAATGTTCCTAACTTCAGTTATCAGCCTGATTTATTTTTAGCAGGAAAAACAATTTGTGCAACAGGCAAGATCACCAATTTTAATGGTACCCCTACCATGAATATCCTTAATGAAACTGCTGTAACAGTTGAAAACGAAGAGTTTTAAGAAGAGCAAAAATTTACGCTGTTAAAAAACTCCAGGAAAATAAATTTTATCCGCCTTATCGAAATTTTAAAAACCAGGAATTGCATCAGGACTATTTCTTCTCTTACCCTTCCCATTGCCGGGAGTATTTTTTGGTGTACCAAAATTTTTAAGCTTGTAAGAAAAGGTCAGCATGAAATACCTTGTCAGCACTTGGTTCTTTACATCTTCAATATAACTTTCGGTAACAGTTCGGGTAATGCTCCGGTTTTGTTTTAATAAATCAAACACAGAAAGCTTCAATTCCC
>JANMJU010000163.1:0-5626 GCA_031371545.1 Chitinophagaceae bacterium | reverse complement strand
AGAGATCATCGAAAATCCTCCGGCACTTGCCAACAAAGGCGGCATGATTGCGCCAGGGATTGATGCAGAACTGGATGGGTTAAGAAGGATAGCAACCGGTGGTAAAGATTACCTGATAGAACTGCAGCAGAAAGAAGCATTGGTAACCGGCATCTCTTCTTTAAAGATCAGTTACAACAATGTATTTGGTTATTATCTGGAAGTAACCAACATTCACAAAAGCAAAGTACCGGATACCTGGATACGCAAACAAACACTCACCAGTGCTGAACGCTACATCACCCCGGAATTAAAAGAATATGAAGAAAAAATTCTGGGAGCAGAGGATAAAATTTTCCAGATAGAATTGCAACTGTTTGAAAAATTATTGAATGAATTGCAGGACTATATTGCACCAATGCAGCTGAATGGCCATGTGCTGGCGGTGATGGATTGCCTCGGTTGTTTTGCCAGCAATGCTTTGCAACTAAAATATAAAAAGCCTTTAGTAAAAGACAATGATGTACTGGACATAAAAGACAGCCGCCACCCGGTGATAGAACGCAACCTGCCTGTTGGTGAAACTTATATTGCCAATGATATTTTCTTAGACCCCAACTCACAACAGATCATCATTTTAACCGGGCCCAACATGAGTGGTAAAAGTGCCATCCTGCGGCAGACAGCACTTATTACTTTGATGGCACATATCGGAAGTTTTGTTCCGGCAAGCGATGCAAAAATTCCATTGACGGATAAAATATTTACAAGAGTAGGCGCCAGCGATAACCTGAGCGGTGGCGAAAGTACCTTCATGGTGGAGATGAATGAAACAGCCAGTATTATCAACAATATTACCAGCCGCAGCCTGATTTTACTGGATGAAATTGGAAGGGGTACTTCTACTTATGATGGCATCAGCATTGCCTGGAGCATTGTAGAGCACCTTCATCACAGCAATGCACAGCCCAAAACTTTATTTGCTACGCATTACCACGAACTGAATGAACTGGAGAATAAATTACCAAGGGTAAAAAACTTTCATGTTACCAATAAAGAAGTGGGTAATAAAATTATTTTTCTGCGTACACTGGCTCCCGGCGGCAGTGTACACAGCTTTGGTATTCACGTGGCCCGTATGGCAGGAATGCCGCCCAGCCTGATTGACAGGGCCAATGAAATTTTATTGCAGCTGGAAGAAAGCAGGAACAGCGGTACCAATGGCAAGGCCGAACCTTTGGATGAAACGATGAAAAAAATAGCTGCTCCTAAATTACAGCTCAGCATTTTTGATGCTCACTCTGCTACGTTTGAAGAAATAAGAACACTGCTTGATGCAGTTGATATTAACAGGTTGACACCGGTGGAAGCATTGTTGAAATTGCAGGAAATAAAGGGGAAGGTGAAGTAGATTCAATGTCTGATATGAGGATGTCTGATTTAGCATTTGTTTTCAGCCTTTGCCCTGTTCAACCTGTCATTGATTGCCCTGCCAATCCCTTCATTGGGAAATTCTTCCGCTAATATTACCTCTGCATTTAAAGTATCAATTGCTCTTAAGGCTGCAAATAATTTTTTTGCTGCTTCCGGCAGGCTGCCTTCTTTTGACAACACAAATTGTTTATCAGGATCAATTCCATCAAATTGTTTGGTGAAACTAATGCTGGCAATGTGTTTGCCTTCAAATTGTTTTTTTAATTCATCAATATCGCCAATGTACAAAGGCGTATGTGGAGCATAATGCGATTTTAACTGACCGGATGTTTCCGGATGTTTTTGTGGCGATGTTGGTGCTGCTAAAACTTTTTCATTCAGGACTGATTCTATTTCTTCTGTACTGATTCCTCCGGAGCGGTACAACAGCACCTGTTCGTTTTCATCAAAACCAATAATGGTGGATTCTAATCCAACCGACGCTGCTCCCCCATCTAATATGTAAGGAATTTTTCCTGATAAATTTTCCAGCACATGCTGTGCCGTGGTTGGACTGATGTATCCAAACGGATTGGCACTCGGCGCTGCCAAAGGAAAATCAAGCGACTGCAGCAAAGCCAGTGTGAGCGGATGATTGGGAATACGGATGGCAACTTTTTCACTGCCGGCAGTAACAATATCGGGTATGATGGATGTCTTTTGCAACAAAAAAGTAAGCGGCCCCGGAGTAAATTTTTCTGCCAGTATTTTTGCTTTTGCAGGAATGTGCTGTACATATTTTTCCACCGCTGCCCAACTGCCCATGTGAACAATCAGCGGATTAAAGGAAGGCCTGTTTTTGGCTTCAAATATTTTTATTACCGCATCTTCATTCAATGCATTGGCGGCAAGGCCATACACCGTTTCGGTAGGTATCGCCACCAGGCTGCCATTTTTCAAATATGGTATCGCTTTTTCAATATCGTTGCCGATGGATGTTTGCATAAAAATTTCAGGTGCAAATATAACAGGCTTGTGGGTTATAATCATTTCATTTGGGTGCATTTAAAATTGTCGCATTAGATTCAGGGTTGCCAACCTTAAAAGAGTATCATTAGACAATAGAAACCTGCTAAAAGGTTGGCAACCCTTAGCGACAATTTTTAGATGCACCCTTTCATTTGCCTGCAGGCTGTAAACAAGCTGTTAAAAAATATTACCGCCTGTGCAACTGAAACCTGTTTTAAGGTATCATTGGTTAGATTTGCAGCAGATTATGTTTAGACAAAAATTTACCATCTTCTTTTTACTGGGCTTTATTGGTATCAGCAGTTTTGGACAAACTGCCTGTACCACATTGGGCCAAACACCAGGCTCTGCATTTCCTGTTTGTGGTATCGATACTTTTAGCCAAAGTACAGTGCCGGGTTGTGGCGGCAGGCAAATTTTTGCCCCCGGCTGTACAGACGTTGTGCTGGCCGATATCAATCCTTTTTGGTATCGCTTTACCTGTTTTGCAGGAGGAACTTTGGGCTTTGTAATTACCCCAAACGATTTGAATGATGATTACGACTGGCAAATATTTGATATCACCGGCCGCAACCCTGAGGATGTATATCTCAACGACCCCAGCATTTTTGTAAGCTGCAACTGGAGTGGCGAAACGGGTTTAACCGGTGCTTCCGATGCAGGCAATTCATTGGTGGTTTGTGCCAGTAACGGCAGTGGTTCCCGGCCAAGGTTTAGTTCTATGTCCACATTGATTACAGGGCACACTTACATTTTACTGATCAGCCATTTTACAGTTTCTTCCCAAAGCGGATATGGGTTGTCGTTTGGTGGCGGCACTGCTAATATTACAGACCCTGCAGAGCCAGGCTTAGCCAGCGCCAGGGCTATTTGCGACGGAATAAAAATGACGGTGAAGCTAACCAAGAAAATGAAATGCAGCAGCCTCAATGCAGATGGCAGCGACTTTTCTGTAACGCCTGCCTTTGCCCCCATCATTGCAGCAGAAGGCGTGAATTGCAATAATGGGTTTGATATGGATTCAGTAATACTCACGCTTGCAAACCCAGTGCCGCCGGGTAATTATACCATCACGGTTAAGAATGACAGATCGGGTGTAAACTTATTAGACAATTGCAACCGTACCATTTCTTTGGGGCAAAATCTTTCTGTTACCGTTTTTCCTTTGATACCAACGCCAATGGATAGCCTGACAAAATTTGGCTGTGCACCAGATATGCTGGAATTGGTTTTTAAAAGGCCGATGCTCTGCAGTTCGGTAAGTGCAGATGGAACTGAGTTTGTAATTACCGGCGGACCCTCGCCTGTTACGGTGGCCAGTGCTGCCGGCGTAAATTGTAATGCGGATGGAGTAAGTAATGTGATACAGGTAAAATTATCTTCCCCCATTCAAAGGGCAGGCAATTACCGGATCACTTTAAAAACAGGAACGGATGGTAATACAATTTTTAATGAGTGTGGTAAAGAAACGCCTGTTGGTTCTTTTATCAACTTCGGTGCGGTGGATACAGTGAGCGCTGCATTTAATTACCGAATTGGTTTTGGCTGCAAAGCAGATACCATTCATTACTCACACGATGGACGCAATGGCGTAAATTTTTGGAGATGGACTTTTGATAATAATATCAGCAGCAGTGCAAAAGATACTTCTATCATTTACCCGGCATTTGGAAATAAAAAAGCTGCTTTAATTGTAAGCAATGGTGTGTGCAGGGATAGTGTATCTGTAAATACGATTGTGCTGGACAATGTTGTCAATGCTGATTTTGAATCCACGGCGGTAGTTTGTCCTGATGATCCTGCTGTGTTTAAAGATAAAAGTATCAAACGCATCCAGGCCTGGCAGTGGGATTTTGGTAATGGCAATACCAGTACCAGCCAATCTCCGGCAAATCAATTTTACCCTGCAGACAACAATAATATTATCAAAGATTTGCCGGTGAGATTGATTGTAACAAATGATATTGGCTGTAGTGATACGGCTGTCAATACTATCCGGGTGGTGGGCAATTGTTATATTGCTGTTCCAAAAGCGTTTACACCCAACGGTGATGGCCTCAATGATTTTCTCTATCCCACCAATGCCTACAAAGCCCGTGATCTTTATTTTGCCATTTACAACCGTGGCGGCCAAAAAATATTTGAAACCCGGGACTGGACAACCAAATGGGACGGCAGTTTCAAAGGAAACCCACAAGACCCCGGCACTTATGTATGGTTACTGCAATACACCCATATTGATACCGGGAAAAGAATTGAAATGAAGGGAAGTACAGTGCTGCTCCGGTAAATTAAACTCCTACTTTTTTTGATACATTTCGCTATAGTGAAGTCGGGAACAAGTATGCCCGAAACTTTCGCATATATTTGAGTTGTACGCAAGCTGACCGCCAACAGTCGACAAAATCCTTAAGAAATGAAGAAATGTATATTATTGATTATTTCAATAACAGGACTTTTTGCCTGCAAGCAAGGCATTAAATCTACAGCGAAAAATGTTGACTTGGAAACTTCAACTTCAGTAAAGAATGTTCAAAATGACCAAGATATTTACACCAAATACAAGTATGCTGATTTTAAAGGTGGAAACATAATAATAGAAAACAGTTATCCGCAAGGTGAAGGATATACTGACCCTAATGGGAAGGAATATTTTAAGACTATATTTTGGAGTCGAATAACCAATGAAACTGATAAGCCTTTTGAATTGAAAATTGACTTTCCTATAAATTTATATGAATTGCCGTCTTCAATTGGAAAACACTTTAGAATATTGCTTCCTTTCGACACAATGACATCTGATAAAGTAGACTTAGCTAATTATGGTTTGACAGATTTAAAATCTTTTTTAGATAGTAATATTCACAAGCCAACATCTATAAAAAAGACTGTTAATCCTAAAGAATCGAGTGGTTTTTATGTTGTAATTCTCTTCGACAAAGGATTTGGTGGTCCATTTCGAACAGGACTAAGTATCAAAGGACAAACTCTTTCTTATAGAGTTTCACGATTAGATAGCACACCAACACACAAAGTAATAGACGAAAAAGAAATTAATTGTGGAAGTATCAATTTGAAAAATTTGGTACGACTGAAATAAACAGAAAGCCAGCGTACAACAAAAGTATCCTATGTAAAGCGGTTCTTAGAGAGTTTCGATATGTAAATAAATTTACTACATTAATTTTTATATTTAATCTGTATC
>JANMJU010000129.1:0-10906 GCA_031371545.1 Chitinophagaceae bacterium | reverse complement strand
ACCCTTTGTAAAATTTATTTCAGTCGGCGCTTTCAACTTGTCAACCTTGCCGCAAATTTCCTTTAAAAATTCATTCGTTTTTTGGTTGCTGATCGGTGCCGGCAGTTGGTTGTCATACTTCGCAATAATGGCCTTTACAATTTTGTTGATAGGAATAACCACCTCTTCATGGGTTTTGACCTGTTTAATGGTCAAATAAAGGTTACGGGGGTGCAAATGATCGGGTGCAATGTTCTTACTTGTCACCTGGTGCAGATCGCTAAAACGTAACCCAGTATAGCAGCTTATTAAAAATAGATCCCGGACCTTTTCAAGTCGTTGACTTCCGGACAGATCCAGGGCAGATAATTCGGACAGCTCGGCTTCGCTCAAATATACTGAACTGATATCTTCAGAACCGGCAGCAAATTTCTTTGAGGCATATCGGGTATTATTGTGGTGCCCAGCTTCCAGGCCATCGCTCATTACAGTTTTCAATATCCTGAACTGGGTTTGTATCGTGTTTTTTTTATACTTTTTGGACCTTTCCAGGTACTGCATAAAATCGGCATAGAATTCCAGGTCAATACAATCAAAAGTGATTTTTTTCCCTCGGTGCTTTTCAAACTCCACCAGCACCGCCTGCAGGCTGTAATAATTGCTGATCGTATTTTTTGAAATCTTACCGCCCTGCTTTGTCTTTCGGGTACCTTTCTCCGATTGATCGAGGAAGTGACGGAAATAACCAAAGAATGATTTTAGCTGCTCAGCTGCGGCCATATCTGCCGGCAATTTCTTTTTGAATTCGATGTACAGCAACTTTTTTAATTCAGTTGGCGTTGGGTATGCATTGCCGTGGTCAAGTAAAAACCGGTGAAAACATTGCTGTATTCGTTCCTTATAATTGATCAGCCGCAAATTAAATTCCGGGGCACCTACCATGGAAGGTTTGGCACACTGGTTTTTATGGTCCCACTTTACAGGTAGTATTGAAAGATCGGTGTACAGTTTTGGCCTGTTATAGTTGTAGCTGATTTGGGCAAATAACGGGACAGGCAATTTTGCCCCTTTGCTTTTTGGGTAGAACTTGATTTGCATTGCATTGAAATATTACGGACCAAATGTAGGGAGAAAACCGGCAGGGCGCAAATAAGGGAGTAAATAATTTGTATAAAGATATATCAATCTATATTAAAACATATTGCCGCACCAGCTTAAAACCTTGCACTGGTAGGCATTTCAGCTATAAAGTGATGTAAATAAAAAAGCACCGATAAAGGGGCTAAGTACTCGGGATGGGAGTTGAACCCACACTCGCCTTACAGCGAACAGGATTTTAAGTCCTGCGTGTCTACCAGTTCCACCACCCGAGTGACACAATTGTTGAAAAAAAATCCCCCGAAAAAATCGGGGGATAAATTTCTGAGCGGAAGACCGGGCTCGAACCGGCCACCCCGACCTTGGCAAGGTCGTGCTCTACCAAATGAGCTACTTCCGCTTGTTTATCTGAAGCTATTGCTTCAAAAAAAAATTAAAGATCTTTTTATTTTGGGATGGCAAAAATAAGGATGTTGCCCTTATAAAACCAAATTTTTATTTGTATTTCGGATTGTACTGAGTGCTTTCGGGTACTGCTACTACTGGCTTGCCTTTGTAACGATGGGCATACAAACCGTAGCAACCGCCTAATATATAAGCCACCAGCATAAAAACCTGGCAAAGAAAAAGAAAACGGGAAGAAGAAACCCAGTTATGGGCAAAATCCTTGTCTGTATTATCGATAATTTCTGGTTGCATACATTCAATTTTCGGTTGCAAAAATAAGGCTTGAGTTTGAAAAAAAATTATTTATCAATAACAATTTCTGAAAACCTTGTTTTCCTTTTTACAAAATGCTGCCAAACTGCCGATCCTTTATAAAAACCATACAACCTGCCCTGCTTTATTGCTGGAAATACGGACCGTTTTTTATACAGCAGCAGCCACAACATAAAATATAAATGCGCCTTGGCAATTGCCACAAAGTATCCGCCACTGCCACCCAGCAATCCTTTCCAGGCTGCCACAGCATCTAGTGCCATTCTTACCGGGATCTTCCAAATTGCTTCTGACAACAGTAAATTTTTTGCCAGCATAATAAGGTTGTTCCGGAAATTTAAAAATACTTTCAGGTTATTTTCTTTTGGCAAAGTGCCGCCACCAATGTGATACACTAAAGACTTTGGTTCTACATAAATTTTATATCCTGCAAGTTGTAGCCGCCAGCAAAGGTCAATTTCTTCCTGGTGGGCAAAAAAGTATTCATCCAGTCCACCTGCCTCATGATAACATTTTGCTTTAATAAATAAAGCTGCCCCACTTGCCCAAAAACAAGTTTGTGCATCATCGTACTGACCGGTATCTTCTTCCAAAATATCAAATATCCTGCCTCTTGAAAAAGGATAACCAAACTCATCGAGCCAGCCGCCACTGGCACCGGCATATTCAAACTGCTGCCTATTGTGGTATGCTCTTATCTTCGGTTGGCAGGCAGCAATCAAAGTGTCCCTTTCCATCAATGTTATCACCGGCTCAATCCAGTTTGGAGTTACTTCTACATCACTGTTTAGCAAAACATAATAATCACTCTCCACTTTTTTTAATGCAGAATTATATCCTTTGGCAAAGCCTTCATTGGCAGCGTTGCGGATAATTTCAACAGAAGGAAAATGTTGCTGTAAAAAATTTATGGAATCATCTGTACTGGCATTGTCTGCCACAATTATTTTTTTATTGCTGTAGCCGGAGGCCAGCAAAGCAGGAAGGAATTGTTCTAAATATTTTTTCCCATTCCAGTTTAATATTATTACTGCCACCAGTGGCACTTGTACTGTGCCTGCTGCCACTGCTGTATTTTCGGAATTATAAACGGGGTTAAAAGATTGGCTCATTATTATTACCGCATCACTGCGTTTACCAGATTTTTACAAACATAAATCATTTATCAATGCCTGTAAATCATTTAAAATTTTTCACCATTCATTCTTTTAATAATTACGGACAGAACGTGGATTTTATTTTCAGCCGTTTTATTGCGTATTTTTAATTCATGTTTAGTCAACTGTTTAACTGGCGTACGGGATTGGGCTTTATTGCCATTGTAATTGTTACCGGCACCATTTTTTATTCTAATTATTTATCAAAAAAAATTGCCCATGATGAAAGGGAGAAAGTAGATGTGTGGGTGCAATCCCTGAAAACAAGGGCGGTGGCTACCGAACAGGCTGCACTGGATCTTACCAATACCATCACCACTCACAACACCGACATTCCCATTATAGAAACAGATGAAAAAGATAACCCATCCGGCGAAGGGCTTAATTTAGATACTACAGCAATAAAAAATGATACAGGTTACCTGCGCCAGTTAGTACAGGAATTTAAAAACGAAAATGAGCCGGTAGTGGTTGAAATAAGTAAAGACCCCCAGATTGTAAATAAATATTATTATGGCGAATCAAAACTGCTGAAGGAAGTAAGTTACTATCCGCTGGTACAATTATTTATCGTGGCGCTTTTTATCATCATTACTTTAATCACTATTACCACCCGGAACAAATCAACACAAAACCAGGTGTGGGCAGGCATGGCAAAAGAAACAGCTCACCAGTTGGGTACACCGCTTTCTTCTTTGCAGGGCTGGGTAGAATTGCTGAAAGAAAGTAATACCAATGAAAAGATTGTAACTGAAATGACGAAAGATGTGGACCGGCTAAAACTGGTAAGCGACCGGTTTGGTAAAATTGGCAGCACACCGCAATTAGAGGAAATGGATATCACACAGCAGATAGAAAACATGGTGGCTTACATCAAAAGAAGGGCTCCGGAAAAAGTAAATTTTTCTGTAGATACCAATGGGGAAAAAGAAATTACGGCAATGGTTAACGGACCACTGTTTGACTGGGTGATTGAAAATTTATTGAAAAATGCGTTGGATGCAATGGAAGGAAAAGGAAGTATCAGCATCCATATTAAAAATGAAACTACGCAGGTGGTAACAGATATTACTGATACGGGCAAAGGGATCAGCAAACAAAATATTGCCAATGTTTTTAAGCCCGGCTTTACCACCAAAAAAAGAGGCTGGGGGCTGGGGCTTAGCTTAGCCAAAAGAATTATAGAACAATATCACAAAGGGGAATTGTTTGTAAAAAATTCTGAACCCGGCAAGGGAACTACTTTCAGGATTGTGTTGAAGAAATAACTGTTTTATGTTTGCAGTTTTCTGTTTTGGGTAAATCATTTACATTTGCAGCCACCTTATTTTTTATGTTGATACAAACAAATGCGGCGATGGCGAAATTGGTAGACGCACTACTTTGAGGTGGTAGCGCCCGAAAGGGTGTGGGAGTTCGAATCTCCTTTGCCGCACAAAAAAAACCTTTCTTTTAAAGAAAGGTTTTTTTATTTTATAACTGAAAATCTTTTTTGATAGCTGCCACTGCATTGCCCACATCTGTTTCCACTTTTTGAATAAGGGAAAGCAATGTACCATTATCTTCCCCGGCTTTGCCAAGCTTTTCTATTTCCCTGATGGTGGCTTTGGAAGAAACAATGCCCATGTTATCGATAGTAGGTTTGATGCGGTGTGCAATTTCTCCCACTGCCACCAGTTGCTGTTCATCAAATTGCTGTCTCATTTCTATGATGTGCTCTGGTATCTGCTGCACAAACATCTTCAACATCTTTGTTATAAATGCTTCGTTGCCCCGGCTGATGATTTTTATTTCACTGATATCATAGTAGGCAATTTCAGGTTCTTCTGCAAGTACTTCCACCTTCTTTGTTTTATTCAGCGAACCTTTTGTATTGAGCATTCCTGCAATCATTTTCATCAGGTCTTCTTCTTTAAATGGCTTGGCCAGGTAATCATTCATTCCTGCGGCAATACACTTTTCATTGTCACCTTTAATGGCATTGGCGGTTAATGCAATCACGGGCAAAGTAGTACTGATGGTTTTGCGGATTACACCGGCTGCTTCAAATCCATTCATCACCGGCATTTGTACATCCATCAATACAAGGTCAACCTGGTTGTTGGTAAGATATTCTACAGACTCCAGGCCATTAGCGGCTTCTACCGTTTCGGCACCATAGTTTCCCAGGATAGTGGTAGCCACTAAACGGTTGATTTCATTGTCATCCACCACCAGTATTTTTTTACCGGCCAGCATACTTTCATCCGCAACAAATATATCTTTTGAAGGCAGATCTTCTACCAGGCCTTTGGGCAGTGTAACAAGAAACGACATAGAAGTACCTACACCTTTTTCACTGGTGGCATTTATTTCGCCGCCCATTAATTCTATCAGCTGCTTGCAGATACTCATACCCAAACCAGTACCGCCATACTGTCTTGTTACAGATGCATCTTCCTGCGAAAATTTTTCAAATAAATTTTGCCTGAAATTATCATTCATTCCAATGCCGGTATCTTTTATAATTACCTGTATGGTTTGGTTGTTTTTTGTACTGTTAATTACTTCCAGCATAATATCCACGCTGCCCTTTTCAGTAAACTTAATGGCATTGCTGATGATGTTCAGCATTACCTGGTTAAGCCGGTAAGGGTCTCCCATGAAAACTTCAGAAACTCTTTCATCCAGTAAAGAATTGGTTAGGGCCAGGCCCTTCTCTTCTGCTTTATGGTTCAATGCCTGCATGGCTCTTTTGATAACTGCCCTTGGTTCAAACGCAATTTTTTCAAGGCTTAATTTTCCTGCTTCAATTTTCGACAGGTCTAAAATATCATTGATGATGACCAATAAATTTTCAGAAGCGGAGTTGATTGTATCGAGATAAAAAAGTTGTTTTTTATTGAGTGGTGTTTTGCCCAGCTGGTTGCTCATACCAAGAATGGCATTCATTGGTGTCCGAATTTCGTGGCTCATATTGGCCAGGAAAACTTCCTTGCTTCTGGTAGATTGTTCAGCCTGTTCCCTTGCAACTGTGAGTTCAAATTCTAATTGTTTTTGTGCCGTAATATCTAAGTGGATACCGATTGAACCAATCAATTCATTTTTGTCATTAAATCGTGGGGCGCCACTTACGAGCCACCATCTTACCTGTCCACGTTTATCTTTCACCACTATTTCATACGCATTGGAAGAACCTCTTTTGCGTTCCTCATTTTTTTGATCCATCAATTCTATGTTCTCTCCTTTGGCAAAAATTTGTGCTGCTCTTTTGCCCAGTATTTCTTCCAGTTCGTAGCCGCACATGTCACAAAAACACTGGTTGGCAAACAGAATTTTTTCTTCAGTATCCACTTCCAGCAAGCCAAGGTTCATGTTGTCAATAATACTGCGGTACTTTTCTTCTCTTATCCGCAAAGTATTTTCTGCATATTTTTCTGTAGTCACATCGGTGTATTTCCACAAATGCCCTTTGTAAATTTTGTTGTCATAAATAGGAATGTAATCCCTTTTTAAAATGCGGCCATCTTTCAGTTCCAGTACTTCATTTAAAGCCGGTTTCTGAAATTCAAGCAATGATAAGACACCCTCTTCAAAAAAATCAGGGTCTGCAAAAAGCTGGCTGTTATCCGCAAAAATATTTGCACAATCTTCGCCTTTTAAATCATCCGGCGAAGCAGCCATATCGAACATTTCGCAATACAATTCATTGGTAAGCACCACCCGCCTGTTTTCATCTTCCACCAAAATACCACTTTGCAAATTGGTGATGAGAGATACCAAACGGTTTTCAGATTCATTCAGTTTTTCATCTGCTTTTTTCTTTTCAGAAATATCCATCATCATGCCGGTAAATACTTTGGCACCCTGCGGAGAATAGTGGGAAAAAGAACAGTTTAATGAACGCCACGCAAGTCCTCTTCCGGGTAATATCAATCTTGATTCAATATAAAATGGGGCTGATGATTTTGCAGCACGGTAAAGTTCTTTATTCATCGCATCCAAATCATCCGGATGCACAAATTGGGTGACCTTTAAAATATTTGCAGGCTTGACACCAAAGATTTTTTCAATAGCCGGACTGATGTAAGTATAAATAAATGAGCCATCTTCCCTTGCTTCAAATTCCAGTATCACACCGGGCATATTTCCGGCTATGCGTTGCAGTTGGCCGGCATCATTCTCTTTGGTAAATGGTTTATCCATCAGCTCCTTTTCCATCAGGGCAGGTTTCTCTGCATCCCATTTTGTTCCTGCATTTTTACGCATAACGTTTGCTTTAATATTTGATATCCAATTCCGGCGATTGTTCCTCTATTGTTAAAAAAAATTATGCCATTACGATTTCCTTTTGTTGTATCATTTTATAAATTGTCGATTTTCCGATATCCAGTTTTTCTGCTACCAGCAGTACATCGTCATCATATTTATTTAAAAAATGCTTGATGATATCGCAGGTATATTGCCTTAATGTTCTTTGCTCCATTGTAAATATTTCATCCGATTTGGTGGAGTTAAAAGTGATATCTTCTGCAGTTATTTCTCCATCGGTACACATTACAGAAGCCAGTTCCATGATGGCTTTCAGCTCCCGTATGTTTCCGGGAAAATGATAACTCAATAATTTTTGTTTTGCTTCTGAAGAAATGCTGACAGCCCCCAGCTTATTATCTTTTGCAAATTCGTCTGTAAAATATTTTGCCAGTATCAGGGTGTCATTTCCCCTGTCTCTCAATGGCGGCAATTCGATAGGTAAACCGATTATACGGTAATAAAGATCTTCCCTGAAGTTGCCTTTCTTTACTTCTTCTGCAAGGTTTTTATGAGTAGCCACAATGAGCCGGATATCTAATTTTACTTTTTCATTTCCGCCCACTCTTACCACTTCTCTTTCCTGCAGCACCCTTAATATTTTGCTTTGCAAATTCAAATCGAGTTCGGCAATTTCATCTAAGAAAATACTTCCGCCGTTGGCTTCTTCAAACTTGCCTGCCTTTCTTGCCACCGCTCCGGTGAAAGCTCCTTTTTCATGGCCAAATAATTCACTTTCTACAAGCTCTCTTGGAATGGCCGCCATGTTTACTGCTACAAAAGGTTTCTTCTTTCTTTCGCTGTTGTAATGAATGGCTTTTGATACCACTTCTTTACCGGTACCAGTTTCGCCAGTGATGGATACATTGATATTTGTTTTGGTAGCTTTCTCCATCAGTGCAAAACTTTTCAGCAGTGCAGGGCTGTTGCCTTTGATGCTTTTATCAAAAGCAAATTTTTGTCCCAGTTCTTCCTTCAGGTGTTCCACTTCTTTTTTAAGGTTGCCCATTTTGCGAATGTTGATCACCGCATTCCAGAGCATGTCTTTGGTATTCTCATCTTTAATAAGATAATCAGTAACACCCATTTTTAAAAGGTTTACTGCTACGGCAATTTCTTCCTGTCCGCTGATTACAATCACCGGGATGCTGTCATCCGTTTCCTTTATTCTTTGATACAGTTTATCACCGGTAAAATCCGGCAACGAAAAATCAATGGAAATTAGATCAGGCTTTTTGTGCAGGTTGGCCAGGCACTCTTTACCGGTAGTAAAACGGGTAATTACATAATCTTCATTCAGCGAAAGATGGTACTCCAGTATTTCTCCATACCATGGGTCGTCTTCTACTATAAATATCTTGTATGGCTCCATAGATTGTTTGTTGTTTAGCTATTGGATTGATTGTTTTAACACAGAATAGTAACGAAGGATTGTGCAGTTAATTGTCCGATTTTTGGAATACTCCAAAAAATAAATTCTACTACAGGAAATGTAGAATGAATACTACAGGCAGTGCTGCTCTGGGTTATGTCTATAAAATAGAATGGGAGAAATAGTCAGAATTTTCTGAAGCTGTCTTATTTGCAAAAATGCTTTTTGTTTGCAAACTGGAAAATCAAGGAGTTTAAATATTGAAATGAGCAGGATAAAAATAAAGTAAACAAGGTACACAATGAAGTTGCATAATAAAAGCCCAGATGAAAAAAAATGTACAAGAGTGCGACGCCAATGCAGTACCACAAAGCTTTTTAGCCTGGCTCATAAAAAAATCCCATTCGTTTTATAACGAATGGGATGATAAAATAAAAAGTTAGTGATGATTAAGCTACTGCCTTATTTACCAAAGCTGCGGCCTCACTCAATAAAATAGCACTCTGCACTTTTAATCCGCTGTCATCAATTAATTGTTTGGCTACATCAGCATTGGTGCCTTGCAGGCGAACAATGATTGGAATTTCAATATTGCCAATTGAAGTATATGCATCAATCACTCCCTGTGCTACCCGGTCGCAACGAACGATACCGCCGAAAATATTGATGAGGATGGCTTTTACTTTAGGGTCTTTTAAAATGATACGGAAGCCGGCTTCTACTGTTTGTGCATTGGCAGTACCGCCTACATCCAAAAAGTTAGCAGGCTCGCCGCCACTTAATTTAATCATATCCATCGTGGCCATTGCAAGGCCTGCACCGTTTACCATGCAACCCACATTGCCATCTAATTTTACAAAGTTGAGGTTGAACTTACCTGCTTCTACTTCTGTAGGATCTTCTTCACTCACATCTCTCAAGGAAGCAATTTCAGGATGGCGCATGATTGCGTTGTCATCAATGTTCATCTTGCAATCCACTGCAATAATTTTTTCATCGCTTGTTTTAAACAAAGGATTTATTTCCAGCATACCACAATCGAGGCCAACATAAGCATTGTATAAATTGGTTACAAATTTTACACAATTCTTAAATGCTTCGCCACTCAGTCCTAAATTAAAAGCAATTTTTCTTGCCTGAAAACCCTGCAGCATTCCGCCCGGGTAAACCCATTCTTTAAATATTTTTTCCGGTGTGTCATGTGCCACATCTTCAATGTTCATACCGCCTTCGGTGCTGTACATAATTACATTTTGTCCTTTTGTTCTGTCCAGCAAAATAGACAGGTAAAATTCTTTTACCGGGTTGGGGCCATCATAATATACATCCTGTGCCACCAGTACTTTATTTACCAGTTTACCAGCCGGGCCGGTTTGTATGGTTACCAATGTGCCACCGATAAGGTTCTGGGCAATTTCTTTTACTGCTTCTGCATTTTTACCTACTGCTACTCCACGCTGTTCTTTACCAACGATAGCGCCTTTGCCCCTGCCGCCTGCATGTATCTGTGCTTTTACCACAGCAAACTTGCTTCCGTATTGGGTGTGTATTTGTTTGTATGCATCTTCGGCTTCGGTGGCGGTATTGCAGGCTATGCCTTCCTGCACCGGTACATTGTATTTCTTCAGCAGTTCCTTTGCCTGGTATTCGTGGAGATTCATGTTTTGATAAATTTTGACGAAGATAATAAACAGTTTTCAGTTTATCATTTGGCACAATCAAACTTATTACCGGCATCGTTACCGACGGCTTTATGTGTTTGCTTTTACATCCATTCTAACAATATCTTCGCTTACCTTTGGCCATCTTTTTTTAAGAAGGGCATCTGTTTCAAAATGCTGTTAAAAAAAACTTCTGACTTTGTAATTAACCGGATGAATAAACTTTTTTTTTCTCTTTTGTTGGTGCTGATATGCAATGCGTCCTTTTCGCAGGGAGGCGCTGATTTTGGTAACGGGGCATTTGGTGGCAACAGGGGCGGCAACCAGGGAGGAGGAAAAAAAGACAGTATTGGTTTTGAACACCGCAATGATGCAAAAGATTCCATCAGCATTTCTTTCCGCTATCTTGATTCCATCCGGAGCATAAGGCTTGACACCAGCATCAATGATTTTTATAAATATTATGCTGTGCCTGCAGCCCTGCAGCATTTGGGTAATACCGGTACTGCTGGCTACTCACTAATATTTTCGCCAATAACTAAAACTGGCATGGATGCAGGCTTTCATGCCTTTGATGCCTACCGCTATACAATTGAAACGGCAAGATTTTTTAAAACAACCAAGCCATT
>JANMJU010000123.1:0-15888 GCA_031371545.1 Chitinophagaceae bacterium | reverse complement strand
CAGCAAACCTTCGGTATAAAATTTTCTCACATTGGCTTCGCCAAAACTTTTTACATCCATTGCATCTTTACTTACAAAGTGAATGATCCTTTCCACCACCTGTGCTTCACAATTAATATTGATGCAGCGCCAAACAGCTTCCTCCTCAGGTTTAAATAACTGATGATGACATACAGGACACACCACAGGGAATGGTATTACCGCTTCCTGTCCTTTTCTTAATTCAGGAAATGATTTTACAATTTGCGGTATCACATCACCACTGCGTTCTATCAGGATGGTATCACCCAGTAATAAGTTTTTTTCTTTGATGTATTCTTCGTTGTGTATGGATATACTCGATACCGTGACACCACCTACCTGTACCGGTTCTATTTTTGCCACTGGTGTCACAGCACCCGTTCTGCCTACCTGGAATTCAACGCCAATTAATTTGCTGGTAGCCTGCCTGGCTTTAAATTTATATGCAATGGCCCAGCGTGGATGGTGGCTTGTCATCCCAAGGTTTTCTTGCAGCGGCAGGTTGTTTACTTTTATCACCATGCCATCAATTTCATAAGGAAGTGTATCTCTCAGTGCTTCAAATTCGTTGATGTGTTCAATTACTTTATCAATTCCCCTTACTACGATCATTTCTTTTTTGGGGCTCCTGAATCCAAGCTCCCAAAGCATTTGCAGCATGCCGCTGTGGGTGTTGGGTGTCTGATATTTATTGTTTGATGTTTGGGTCTCATTACCCGTCACGTTTTTACCATTAACCATTGACCATTGACCATTGACCAAAAAACTTACATGATATAAAAATGCCTCCAGGTTTCTTCTGCCCACTTCAGCTGTATCTTTTATTCTCAGTGATCCTGCTGCTGCATTCCGGGGATTGGCCAATGGCGGCACACCTTCTTCCATCAGCTTTTGATTGTAGGCTTTAAAATTATTTTTGTTGATGAGCACCTCCCCCCTTATTTCAACCTGTTCAATTCCATACTGGCTGAATTTTGCAGACAGGGGAACTGATTTTATTTTTTTTGTGTTGGGGGTAATTTCATCGCCGGTTACACCATCGCCTCTGGTAGCAGCTCTTGTAAGCAAATCATTTTCGTAGATCAATGAAATGCTGGCTCCGTCAAACTTTGGCTCTACACAATATTCCACCACATCTAATAATGAAAGTTCCCTTGCCTTTCTATCCCAGTCAAGCAGGTCAGCTGCATTGTAACTGTTTTCAAGCGACAGCATCGGAACCAAATGTTCCACTTTGGGAAAATCTTTTACCAAACCGGCGCCTACTCTTTGTGTGGGAGAATCGGGGGTGATTAAAACTGGATTTTCTTTCTCTGTTTTTTCCAGCAACTTATATAAAGAGTCGTATTCAAAATCACTGATGAGTGGATCGTTTTGAACATAATACCGGTATTCATGAAACCGTAAAATATTTCTTAAGGTTTCCAAATTATCCCCCGTTATCGTGGTGCTGTTATTTGTATTGATTGAAGAAAGCCAGTCTGTGGTATTTTGCTGCAGTTCTTTTGTTTGTTCCTGATTGTACATATAGATTTTGAATTGGCTCAAAGTTAAAAATTAAAGCAGTAGACTTTATTGTTTTAGATGAAGATCTTATTATCTGTCCCTTAAATGTTATTTTGCAAACGAAGGGTTTAACCACTTTTGTTAATGGTGAAAAGGTATTTGGCAAATAAAAACTAAAAAGTTTTTGTCATGTTGTGCAATGTGTGTATTTTACACATTAAATTGATTGCCAAATGAAAAAAGTTCTACTATCTGCAACTATTTTATTGCTGTATAATGTGGTAAATGCACAGTTGCTTGCATGGTCTCCTCAATTTCCGAATGATAATTCAACTATCACTATTACAGTGGATGCCACTAAAGGAAACCAGGGGCTTTCGGGATTTACCGGAGCCGTTTATATGCACTTGGGTGTCATCACAAATCTTAGCACCAGCACTACTAACTGGCGCTATGTTCCCACTACCTGGGCAAGCACAACAGCACCAACAGCTACCTCACTAGGAAATAATAAATGGTCTTTTACGATTACTAATCCAAGGGCCTATTTTAATTCTGCAGCAGGTGGTGTTCCGGTCAGTGAAACCATTCTGAAGATTGCATTGCTTTTCAGGAATGCAGACGGTACCAAAGTGCAGAAAAATACTGATGGCAGTGATATGTATGTGCCAATTTATCCCGCTGGTTCAAACAATATAAGATTTACTACACCTCCAATTGTTCCAATTTATAATAAATCAAATGAAGGGATAACGGCTACGGTTAGCCAGTCTGTACCCTTCACTGCTGCTGCTTCTACCAGTGGGGGAATACTAAAATTATATTTCAATGGAACGCTGATCACTGGTCCACTAACAGGTACCAACACAATCACCGGCAACCCAACTGTTACGGCTACCGGCAACCAGCAGGTAGTATCGGAATTGATAGTTTCTAATGTTAGTTATTATGATACTGTTCAATTTTATGTAGCTCCGGTAAATACTATTCTTGCATTGCCTTCTGGTGTAAAGGAAGGTATCAATTATGGTGGTGGATGCGATTCTGTGACGCTGGTATTGTATGCACCCAACAAACAAAATGCAGTAGTGTTGGGAGATTTTCCCAATTGCACCTGGCTGCCGCAATCGCAGTTTCAAATGAATAAAACACCAGATGGCAATTACTATTGGCTTACACTCCGTGGGTTGGTTCCCGGAAAAGAATATTCATTTCAATATTTGGTAGATAATTCAATTTATATAGCCGATGCTTTCTCCGAAAAAGTACTGGATCCATGGAATGATCAATACATAACTGCGGCCACTTATCCCAACCCTAAGCCATTGCCTACAGACCCTAATTTTTCCGCAGGAAAAAATGGCTATGTAAGTATTTTACAAACCTGTGCGCCTGCCTACAATTGGAAAGTAACCAATTTTGTAAAGCCAGATAAACGTAATCTTGTTGTTTATGAATTACTGGTAAGAGATTTTGGTGATGCCCGTAATTATCAAATGCTGATTGATACCATCAGCTATTTTAAGCGGCTGGGAATTAATGCAATTGAGCTAATGCCGGTAAATGAATTTAGCGGAAACGAAAGCTGGGGCTACAACCCAACATTTTATTGTGCTTTGGATAAAGCTTATGGTACAAAAGATAAATTCAAAGAATTTATCGACCTGTGTCATCAAAACGGCATTGCTATTATTTTGGATGTAGTATATAATCACCTGGATGCTTTTAATACACCACAAGGCAGGCTGTATTGGGATGCAGCTAACAGCAGGCCTGCAGCCAATAATCCATGGCTTAATCCAACGGCGCCACATCCTTATGGCGTATTTGAAGATCTAAATCATACCTCTGCCGCTACTCAATATTTAGTAAAAACAGCATTGGAATACTGGATAAAAGAATATAAAGTAGATGGATACCGTTTTGATTTGGCAAAAGGATTTACCCAAACAGTATCTGATGGAACAACAGTTGAAAATTTTGATGGCAGCAGGGTGGCAAACCTTTACCGCTATTATGATTATATAGTACCCAAATATCCTAATACTTATATGATATTAGAATTTCTTGCGGCTGGAACCCGAATGGAAGAGCAGTTCTATGCAGGTCACGGATTTTTATTGTGGAGTAAAAATACCGATGCTTATACCACAGCTGCCAAGGGTTATGGAAGTGGTTCAGATTTTTCTAAAATAATGTATAACAGCGGTCAATCCGCCTTTAGTGTTCCTGCGGCAATGGGCTATATGGAAAGTCACGATGAAGAAAGGTTAATGTACAAATGTCTTCAGGAAGGTAATCAGTCGGGAGGATATAATGTAAAGACTTTAGCTACTGCACTTCGGCAGCAGGCTGCTGCTGCATCTGTGTTTCTAACTACACCCGGGCCTAAAATGATATGGCAGTTTGGCGAACGTGGTTATGATATCTCTATTGGTTTCGGCGGGTCAAATGTTTCTAATAAACCGCCGCATTGGGAATACATGGCGGATGCCGACCGGCTAAAACTGTGGGATGTATATGCTAAATTGGCAAACCTCAGGGTATCCAATGCAGACTTGTTTAACAGCTCAAATTTCAATTATGATTTTTATGATAATAATGGGTTGTTTAAACGTTACCAGATTACAGATAATGCAACAAGTGGTGTAAAATTAAATGTAGTAGCCAATCTTGATGTGGTGGCGCAAACCCGTTCTATAACATTTCAAACAACAGGCACCTGGTACAATTATGTAAGTAATGGAACTGGGTCTGGCGTTAATGGAGCCACCAATAGCACAATTAATATTGCATCCACTACCCAGAATATTACACTGCAGCCTGGAGAGTATCATGTATATTATTATCATCCTGCCAATGTTTATATATTTAATGGAGATGGTAACTGGAATGATGCAGCTAACTGGACTTACAATACTTTACCACCATCTACCCTGCCAAGTGGTTCAGAAATATTTATCAATCCAAAGCAAGGTGGCCAGTGCTTAGTAAATATTAATCAAACCATAAGCCCTGGCGCCAAAATAACTGTCATGGTGGGTAAGAATATTAAAATACCTTTAAACCTTTCTATACAATAATTTGAATATGTCAGCTGAAGACCTGTCAAAACAAAGTGCCAATATTAAAACATTACAGGCCATACAGTCTGAAGTGCAAAACACTAACAAGATTGCCTTGTCTGTGGATTGTGTAATTTTCGGTTTCGATGAAAGTAAATTGAAAGTTTTACTGATACGGAGTGACCTTAAAAAATATTTAGGCAAATGGTCTTTACTAGGCGATTTGGTTTTTCCAAATGAAGATTTGGATGCGGCTGCATACCGGATTTTAAAACAACGTACCGGCCTGAGTGATGTGTACCTGGAGCAGGTGCATACATTTGGCAATGTTAGCCGCCACCCTGCAGGCAGGGTGGTTACTGTGGCATATTGTTCCCTTATTAATGTACAGCACCATAAGCTTAATATTTTTGACAATGAGCTGCACTGGCACGATATAAAAACCGTAACCGGACTGGCTTTTGACCATCAGCAGATATTTGATACCTGCTTCATGCAATTACAAAAAAGAGTGCAGGAACATCCGTTGGGCTTTAATTTATTACCCAAAAAATTCTCTTTAAGGGATTTGCAAAATCTCTACGAAGCCATCCTGGATATAAAGATGGACAGGCGTAATTTCCGAAAGAAGTTTTTTTCAATGGACTTTTTGATAGACCTGAAAGAAATGGAACAGGATGTGCCACACAGGCCGGGCAAGTTATACAAGTTCAATTACGAGAAATACGAAAAGAAGAAAAAGAAATTAGTGGGCATTGATTTTTAGAAAATCTACAGAAAAATACTTTTCTATTTTGCAGCGAATAACCTGGATAATTTGTCTATTTTCTTTAATGGGTAGCTTTATTATTTTGTAGAGTCGTTTTCTGAAAAATGAATAAATATTTTAACAATAGTTTTTCAAGTAGAAAAAAATACCTATAATTGTGTAAAATTTACACATTCATAACAACCCACATTTATACAAACAAAAATGGTTGGTTATGAAATACGAGTGAATTGCTTGCGTATGAGAAAGTTCAATCCCACTGTGGTTCACAGCCACAGTATTCATTAGAACCCCATCCACAACTTTTCTTTTCGGTATTTCGCAGCCATTAAAAAATTATGCTGATGAAAAAGATTTTCATGAAATTTTCTGAAACGATTGCGTTAACGATTGCGTTGACCCTGTTTTCTGTGGCAGCAATGGCACAGAATATTGTTTCTGGCAGGGTCACCGAATCCAAGAAAGCAACCCCAATTGCAGGAGTAACGGTAACAGTAAAAGGCACCCGTACTTCAACTCAAACCGGGGCAGATGGCAGTTTTAAAATTACCATGCCTGCAAAAGCCACAACATTGGTAATTAGTTCCATTGGTTATACAAGCCAGGATGTGGTGGTTGGTGCAGACAATACAGTAAATGTAAGCCTGACAGAAAGTAGCCAACAACTTACAGACGTTGTAGTAGTGGCTTATGGTACCAGGAAAAAAACTGACCTTACGGGTGCTGTCACACAAATTGGCAGTAAAGATTTTCAGAAAGGAAACAATAACTCAGCCGAACAATTGCTGCAGGGTAAAGTAGCCGGTTTGCAAATTACATCGGGAGGCGGTTCTGCAGGTGGCGGAAGCCGTATCCGCATTCGTGGCGGTGCTTCACTAAATGCAAGCAACGATCCATTGATTGTAATTGATGGTGTGCCGGTAGAAAGCAATGGCATTAGCGGGAATGGTAATCTATTGAATACAATCAATCCCAATGATATTGAATCAATGTCTGTTTTAAAGGATGCTTCAGCTACCGCATTGTATGGGTCAAGAGCAAGTAACGGTGTAATCATTGTTACAACGAAAAAAGGCATAAAGGGAAAATTGAAATTTAATTACAACAGCCAGCTAAATGTGGGTAAAGTTTCTAAAACAGTAAAAGTACTTACCGGTGATGAAGTAAGAACTATTATAACTGATGATGCCTCAAAAACAGGACTGAACACCTACAAAAACCTGCTTGGTACAGCAAGTACTGATTGGCAAAAATTGATTTACCAGGATGCCCATGGTTGGGATAATAATTTTAGTGTAAGCGGCGCAATTGCAGGGGTGCTGCCTTTCAGAGCTTCAGTAGGCTATCTTAACCAAGAAGGAATTTTAAGAACAGATAAATTTAACAGGTGGACTGGTGCACTTAATTTATCTCCTAAACTTTTTGATGATCATTTATCCATTAACGTAAATCTTAAATTGACCCAGACAAAAAATCGTTTTGCTGATGGAGGAGCTGTTGGCTCTGCAGCATCATTTGACCCAACACAGGTTGTCAATTCAGCAAATAAATACGGCGGCTATTTTGAATGGCTGCAGGCTGATGGATTGCCGATTGCCACTAATGGTGGATCATCTCAGCCTAATCCACTTTCTTTATTATACTTCAGAAATAACCGTTCTGTTGTAGATCGTTTTATTGGAAATGTTTCTTTGGATTATAAACTGCATTTCTTCCCAGATTTACATGTGTTGGTAAACTTAGCCAAGGATCATGGTTTTGGAAATGGTGATGATATCAGGGATACCAATCTTGTAACACAGGTGCAGACGGGTTATAAAGGAAGGTCTTCGCATTACGCACAATACAAAGGCAACAACTTAATAGAAACCTCACTCTTTTATTCAAAAGACATTAAATCTATTGATACTAAAATAGATGTTTTGGCGGGCCATACCTACCAGGATTTTACTACGGATGTTTATAATTATGCAGACTATGCTTATGGTGGGCTTAAAATACCTGGAACAGATCCTACTTTTACTACAGATAAACCACGGTACAGGCTTGAGGGTTATATTGGAAGATTGAATCTGACTGTAAATAATAAATATCTCTTAACCGCTTCACTGCGCCGTGATGCCAGCTCTAAATTTGCAAAACAAAACAGGATAGGTTATTTCCCTGCAGTTGCTGCCGCATGGAAATTAAAAGAAGAATTATTTAAATCAAGTTCTGCTGTTAGCGAATTGAAAGTAAGGTTTGGATGGGGAATTACCGGGCAGCAGGATGGAATTGGGTATTATAATTACTTACCTGTTTATTCTCAAAGTAATATCGCTGCACAATACCAGTTTGGTAATGCATTTTATAGCTTTTTACGTCCGGGAGCTTACGATCCTGATTTGAAATGGGAAACTACTACTACTCAAAATATAGGGTTGGATTTTGGTTTTTTTAATAACAGGATTTCAGGTTCAATTGAAGTATATAACAAGAAAACAAAAGACTTGCTGAGTGTGGTACCGGTAGCTGCCGGAGGCAATTTTGACATCCAGATATTAACGAATGTTGGGAATATCGAAAATAAAGGAGTTGAATTTACATTGAATACCACCCCCGTTAAGAAAGGAAAACTGGTATGGGACTTTGGATTTAACGTTACCTATAACAACAGCAAAATCACCAACCTCTTAAAAAACCAGGATCCAAATTTCAAAGGGATTCCTGTTGGAGGAATTTCTGGAGGTACCGGAAATAATATTCAGCGGCACGTGGTTGGCTACTCACCAAATACATTCTTTGTATTTAAACAGGTATATGATAAAGCTACCGGAAACCCAATTGAAGGATTGTACGAAGACTTAAACCGTGATGGTATTATCAATGAAAGCGACAGGTATCTTTATAAAAAACCCTCTCCAGATGTATTATTCGGTATCAATACACAGGTTACTTACGGAGCATTTACACTGGGGCTTGCGGCACATGGCACTATTGGTAATTATGCCTACAACAACTATTTTTCTGGTTCAGGTGTATTAAGGGCGGTGAAAAACCCTTTGAATTTTATAAGCAATGTATCCCGTAATTACCTCGATACGAAATTCAGCAACAATCAATTTGTATCTGATTATTACATAGAAAATGCTTCCTTCTTAAGGCTGGATAATATTAACGTAGGATATAATTTCGGAAAAGTGTTTAACAAAGCTGCTAATCTCCGTGTTTCAGCCAGTGTGCAAAATGTATTTGTTGTAACAAAATACAAAGGGCTTGATCCGGAAATTGCAAGTAATGAACAAATCGATAATAATATTTATCCAAGGCCAAGGGTGTATTCACTGGGCGTTAATTTAGATTTTTAATCTTTAAATAATTGATTGTTATGAAAAATAAAATATTAAAATTCTCATTGTACACATTGATTGTAACGGTTGTTGCAAGTTCATGTGCTAAAAAACTGGATTTGTATCCACAGAATGATCTTACTCCAGAAAAAACCTATTCTACCGCAAAGGGGTATAAAAGTGTTTTGGCTAAAATTTACGGAACCCTTGCTACATCAGGTAACACCGGGGCTGCAGGTTCTGCCGACATTAGTGGCGGTCTTGACGAAGGCTCACAAATTGCTTTTATCAGGATGTTTTTTAATTGCCAGGAACTGCCAACAGACGAAGCGGTGGTAGCCTGGAATGACCAAACCATCAAAGATTTTCACAATCTTAAATGGAATGATGCTGATCCATTTTTAAAAGGTATTTATGCAAGGCCTATTTACAATGTTACCTTGATAAATGAATACCTGAGAGAATCTACAGATGCTAAACTGAGCGAAAGAGGAATTACAGGAGCAGAAGCATCAGACATTAAAAAATCAGCGGCAGAAGTTCGTTTTTTACGGGCCTTCAATTATTGGGTAATGTTGGATCTGTTTGGTAAATCTACTTTTATTACAGAGCAGGATAATGTGGGTGCCACCTTACCAAAAGAGATCAACAGCAGTGACTTGTTTGCGTATATCGAATCAGAATTAAAGGCAATTGAAACAGAGCTTGCCCCGGTAAAAACAATAGAATATGGCCGTGTAGATCAGGGCGCTGCCTGGGCTTTACTGGCACGCTTATATTTGAATGCTGCAGTTTATACAGGAACTCCAAAATATACCGAGGCAATTACTTACGCCACCAAAGTAATCAATGGGGGATATTCTTTATACACTGGATACCCAAGGGTATTTATGGCAGATAATGATAAAGCAAAAGATGAATTTATTTATGCTATCAACTGTGATGGATTAAAAACAACCGGATACGGAAATACTACATTCTTTGTTCATTGTGCATCAGGTGATGATCACAACGATTATGGTGTAGGTGGTGGCTGGTATGGTTACAGGGCAACCTCAGCCCTGGTAAATTTATTTGAAGATAAAACTGGTGCCACCGATAAAAGAGCATTGTTTACAACTTCAAAATATGGTACCGATGCCCCACAGTTGGTATTAACTGATATAGCTGATTTTAACAGCGGCCCTCATGTAAACAAGTATAAAAATATCCGATCAGACGGCGGCCCTGTCTCAGATATAGCTCAAACTTTTTCAGATGTTGACTTCCCTGTATTTCGTCTTTCAGAAATGTATTTGATTTATGCAGAAGCAGTAAAGCGTGGCGGCACAGGAGGGGATTTAGCCACTGCCTTAACTTATATTAATAAGATTAGAGAAAGGGCTTATGGAACCACAGGCCAGGGACAGATAAATGCAAGTGATATAACATTGCAATTCATTTTAGATGAAAGAGCAAGAGAATTATATTGGGAAGGCCATCGCAGAACAGATTTAATCCGCTACGGGTTATTAACTACCGGCACTTATGTGTGGCCTTGGAAAGGCGGTGTTGCATCGGGTACTGCTGTTGATGCTAAATATAATTTGTTCGCAATACCTGCATCTAATTTAGTTGCTAATACCAACCTGACACAAAACTCAGGCTATTAATTTAAAAAACTAAAATGATTGATATGAAAAATGTAATAAAACTTTTACTGGGTTCTTTCTTACTTACAAGTTTTTTATTTTCTTGTAAAAAGGATGAGAACAAAGTATATTATGAAAATGGCACAGCTCCGGTATTGACAGCATCCGCTCTTACAGATTTAGTGTTGAACAGGACTAATAGTGCAAATACGGCTGTAACATTCACCTGGACAAATCCTGATTATAAATTTAATACAGGCATCAGTTCGCAGGATGTTAATTATACTTTGCAAATAGATACCACCGGATCAAATTTTACAAATCCAAGTATACAGGAGGCTGCAATTTCCAGCGCTTTACGCCTGGATCTTACGGTGAAAGATTTGAATACATACTTAACAAAACTGGGACTTAATGATGGCGTTCCTTACAATGTGGAGTTTAGATTAAAGTCTGCTCTGGCTAATGGCTCAGTTCCTTTGTACTCAAATGTTATCAAAATAAAAGTAACAACTTACCTTGATGTAGCTATCGCTATACCCGTTACGGGAGAATTGTTTATCACAGGAAATGGGGTACCAAGCGATTGGACTAATGATCCCCATGCTAATCAAAAGTGTACAAAAGTGTCTAACACGGAGTATAATATTACCATGAATTTCACCCCGGGTAAATACTACAAATTTTTAACCACATTAACTCAATGGCAACCACAGTATGGTCTTAAGCCGGGATCAGGAGGTACTGGAGCAAGTGGCGATTTGGGTCTAAACCCGGGTGGTGGCAGCGATCCTGATGCGATACCAACTCCGGCTGTTTCCGGTACTTATAAAGTAACATTGAATTTTAAAACAGGAAAATACACTGCTGTAAAATTATAATTTGCCATAAAATTTTTTAAAATGAAAAATATTTCTAGATTAATTATAGCTGCAATCGCCCTAACTGGTTTTTTTGCGGCTTGCAGTAAAGTTGATAACCTGAAAAAGGTTGATCCTTTGCCAGTTTATCAATTGGGAGTGTCACCAGTATTAACAAGTTCCACCAATACATTGGCACCTGCGCTTTCCGACTCCAATACCAATGTGGTTACTTTTTCCTGGACAAATCCAAAATATGCCAATGATTCATCTACTACTAAATATGTAATAGAGATTGATACGACTGGAGGAAGTTTTGCTAATCCAGCTACAAAAACAGTTAGTGGCGTATTTAGCACCACGCTAACCGGAAGGGAATTGAATGCCATTTTACTCGGCTTTGGTTACCAGGTTGGCACTGCAAAGAATGTTGATGTAAGGCTTATATCTTCTTATGCTAATAATAACGAGCGGTATCTGTCGAATGTAGTTAAAATTGCAGCTACTGTTTTTGGAGATCCTTCTTTACTTTCTGGTTCAGCAACTTCAGTTACACTGAGCCTTGCCAATGCCGCCAGCAATGCAATAGACTTTTCCTGGACCCGTTCTTTTATTGGATACAATGGAGGCATTAGTTATACATTGGAATACGACTCTGCAGGAAAAGGTTTTGCCACTCCCTTACAACTTTCACTCAGTTCTGCTACAGCATTATTAAGGTCTGTAATACAAAGCGATTTAAACACAGCAGCAATGAATGCCGGCATACCTGGCGGCAACACAGGAAAGTTAGAGTTTCGAATTAAAGCCGTTACAGCTTTAGGAGCAATAGCTTATTCAAACATATATCTCTTAACAGTAAATACTTATTTTCCAATAAGGCGCTTTTATTTACCAGGTGCATACCAGTCAGCAACAGGTAATGGCACGGATTGGACTCCCGCTGATGCTCCTGAATTTATCAGGGATCAACGTGCCGGCTTATTAAACAATCTGTATTACATGTACATTTACATGCCTGCAAATATGGAATTTAGGGTTACCCAAGGAAGAGTATGGGATATTAGTATTGGTGGCACAGGCGGCGATTTAGTTCTCAACGGGGCTAATTTTACAGTACCTGTTTCAGGCTTTTACCGCATTAGTATCAATGCTTCTACCATGAAGTATGATATCAGAGAAGGCAGGATGGGCTTTGTTGGCGGTGCCACAGGCGCAGGTTGGAATCCTCCAAATGTTTTCCCTAACTATGCAATGGGTGGTGCAGCCACTAACTTATTTGTAGGATTAACAGATTTTACAACAGATGGATGGAAGCTCATTGATAACGACCAATGGAATAACGGAAGTGGTGCTGTTGATGAAACAAGAAGCTATGGTTCCACAGGCCCTGACGGAAGTTCTTTGGTAACAAATGCTGATAACTTTCCAAACATTACTGCCGCAGGCAGATACAGGGTTATGTGGGATGGCCGTGATAGGGATAATGTAAAATATTTTATGAGCCCGGCATTAGAAATGAGACTGGTTGGAGATGGGATCAATGAACTTGGTGTGAATGCCTGGGATCCAGCCTCATCACCTCAAATGACTTATACTGGAAATGGTATCTGGACACTTACTGTTCATTTGTTTGGCAACAAAGACATTAAGTTCCTTGCCGGCAACGCTTGGGGTGCTTTTGATTACGAAGATAACAGTGGTGGAAGCCAGGCAACGGGTACTCCCCGTGCTATCAAATGGGAAGGTGGCAGCAATTTTAAAACACCTTCGGCTGATGGACTTTACACAATTATCTTAAACGAAAATACTCAAACTGTAACGATTAACTAATACAGCAATTAATACTTTTAAGCAAAGGGCTAACAGTAAATGTTAGCCCTTTTTGTTTGTAATGAAAAAAATAGTCAAAATTTTTACTGAAAACCAATCAATTACAAAGGCTCAATAAAAAAACTTCCCCTTTTTGTAGGAAATTGAACATCATCCCGTTACCTTCGCCATCCAAATTAAAAAGCACCCGGGATAGCGGCTGCATAACTTAAAAAATGATACAATGAGCAAACTACATTTCACCACAAAACATGCGAACGAGGCTTCCGTTATTCACAACTGGTATGTGATTGATGGTACTAATCAAACCGTTGGCCGTATGTGTTCTAAAATTGCCGCTGTTCTTCGTGGCAAGAACAAAGCCTATTACACTCCACACGTTGATTGCGGAGATTTTGTAATCGTAACCAATTGCGACAAGATAAAACTGACCGGTAATAAAATGGACGAAAAGATTTACGACAACTTTAGCGGATACCCCGGTGGCCGTAAAGAAGAAGTAGCAAAAGATCTTTTAAGACGCAGGCCAGAAGTAATTATAGAAAGAGCAATAAAAGGGATGTTGCCAAAAAACAAGTTGGGAAGAAAAATGTACAAAAAATTATTTGTATACGTCGGCACAGCTCATCCACATGGTGCACAACAACCCAAAGAACTTAAATTTTAATCATCAAACAATTGAATAGGAGATTGACAAATTACATTTTCAAATCTCCAAATTTTCAAATTTTCAAATTGAAATAATGGAAAAACAAAAAAATGCAGTTGGCCGCAGAAAAGAAGCAGTAACCCGTGTTTTCTTAAGCAAGGGAGAAGGCAAAATAACGGTTAACGGAAAAGATTATAAAGCGTACTTCCCATTGGTGTACTTGCAAAACCAAGTGGAAGCTCCTTTAAGAACAGCAGAAGCTGCAGACAAGTTCGACATTGTGATAAATGCACAAGGTGGCGGTGTAAAAGGACAGGCAGAAGCTGCAAAATTAGGAATAGCCCGTGCCTTACTTGAAGTAAGCGCCGACTATCGTCCGGCATTAAAGGCTGCAGGTCTTTTAAAAAGAGATCCCCGTTCTGTTGAGCGTAAAAAACCAGGCCGTAAAAAAGCAAGGAGAAGCTTCCAGTTCAGCAAGCGTTAATTAGTTAACAGTTCATTGTTCATGCCTCATCGTAATGTCATCAACTATGAACCATCAACTATGAACAACATTAAACAATTACAATAAATAAAAACATACAATGGAAAATAATACTTCCTTACAACAGCAACTACTTGATGCAGGTGTACACTTCGGCCATTTAAAAAAGAAGTGGAATCCTAAAATGTTGCCTTACATTTTTGCCGAGAAAAAAGGTATTCACATTATTGATCTTAACAAAACAGCGGAAGGTTTGCATGAAACAGCCGCTGCGTTAAAATCAATAGCAAAGAGCGGTAAGAAAATAATGTTTGTTGCCACAAAAAAGCAGGCAAAAGAAATCGTATCTGATTGTGCAAAGCGTATCAATATGCCTTTTGTTACAGAACGTTGGTTGGGAGGGATGCTTACAAACTTCAATACGGTTCGTAAAAGCGTTAAAAAAATGCAGAGCATTGAGAAAATGCTGAACGACGGAAGTATAGATAATCTTACAAAAAAAGAACGCCTTACTTTAACCCGTGATAAAGATAAAATGGAAAAAGTATTAGGTGGTATTGCCCAAATAAGCCGTGTACCTGCTGCTTTATTTATGGTAGATATTGGTCACGAACACATTGCCTTGGCAGAAGCCCGGCGTTTGAACATCACAACTTTCGGTATGGTGGATACCAACTGTGATCCTAATAAAGTAGACTTTGCCATTCCTGCAAATGATGATGCTACTAAATCAATTGCAATCATAGTTAACTACATCACTGCAGCCATTGCTGAAGGATTGGCTGAACGCCAGGCAGAGAAAGACTCTGATGATGAAGGAGGAAATGATACTGAAGAAACTGCTGAAGCTAAAGCGGCACGTTTTGAGCAAAAGGGTGATGGCGGTGATGACAGGGGTAAAAGAACAAGAGGCGTTGCTCCGGCTAAACGCAGGGTACCAGGTCCGGCAGCAGGTGGCAGAAGGCCAGCAGGTGGCGGTGGCCCAAGGTAATCAGCCTTTTAATCAGAAAGAGTAAATGTTTGTTTTCATTGAAAACAATGAATTAAATTATTAAAAAATTCCCCGGCAATTTCTTGAAAAAGAAAAATTGTTTTCAGGGTAAAATTAATACGATCATGAGTGTAACAATAACAGCAGCAGATATAAATAAATTACGCCAAACTACTGGCGCTGGAATGTTGGATTGCAGAAAAGCATTGACAGAAAGCAACGGTGATTTTGAGGCAGCAATTGACTGGTTGCGTAAACAAGGACAAAAAGTTGCCGCAAAACGAAGCGACAGAGAAGCAAAAGAAGGAGTTATTTTAGCAAAAACAACAGCTGATAATAAAGCAGGAATGATTATTTGCCTTAGTTGCGAAACAGACTTTGTAAGTAAAAATGCAGAGTTCGTGGCATTTACCCAAAGTATTGCTGATGCTGCTATTACAAATAATGTGAAAAGTGCAGAAGAGTTAAATGAAGTAGCAATTAACGGAACAAAAATAGCAGAACTGATCAATGAAAAGCTGGCTTCCATCGGCGAAAAAATTGCCTTAAAATTTGAAAGGATTGATGCAGCATTTGTAGCAAGCTATATACATGGTGCAAACAGGATGGGGGTATTGGTTGGTATGAATAAAGAAGCTCCTGATGCAGGAAGGGATGTTGCCATGCAAATAGCTGCAATGAATCCACTGGCTGTTGATGAAAGTGCAATAGCTCCTGAAACAATTGCAAGAGAAAGAGAAATTGCTATTG
>JANMJU010000112.1:0-1500 GCA_031371545.1 Chitinophagaceae bacterium | reverse complement strand
ACTGATCGTAATCAGTAACTGGTTTCACATCTATCTGGCTTCCCGGTAAGAAAGTTTCCATACCATACACATCTACAATAAGGCCACCTTTGGTTTTGCTGGTAACAATACCGGTAACAATTTCACCAGTTTTGTGCAGCTCCACAATCCTTTCCCAGGCACGGCTGGTACGGGCCTGCTTACGGCTCAGGTGTAAGTTGCCTTCCCTGTCTTCTTTTTCCACTACCATTACTTCAATGATGTCGCCTACTTTCAATCCGCCAACGATGTCCCTGAATTCATTCAGCGAAATCAAACCATCGCTTTTAAATCCGATGTTAACCACCGCATCCGTTTTGGTGATGGCTTCAATAGTAGCCTGGATCATTTCACCATCGTTGATTTGTTTAAAAGTGTCATCATACACTTTGTCGTACTTCTCTTTTTCAGTTTGGTTGTAGCTCGACACATTGCGTTTGTCAACACTCCAGTCAAAATCATCATGAGCAGTTACGATTCTTTCTTCCACCGGTGCTTTTGCCACTACCGGTTCGGCAGCTGCTGCAGCAATCGGTTCAGCCACTGTTTCCACAGCAGCTTCAGTAGCTGCTTCGGCAACAGCTTCCACAGGCACGTTTGTTACCGCAGCAGATTCTGCTTCTGTAGAAGCAGCACCTTCCTGTGCATCTGCGTTTAATTGTTTAATAATATTAAATGACATAAAATTACCCGGGGTTTTTAAACCGGGCTGCGAAGGTAGGGCTTTTGAGGGGTTTTGAGAAGAAAAAAGGGAAGTTTTTTACTGTCATTCCAACAAAGGCTGCTGTCATTCCGACGAAGGAGGAATCTGCCTAAATACAGTACAGCAGCAGGGTTTGGGGCTGTGGGCAGTGGAGCTTCAACGAATATTTGTCCCGGCTTTCACTCCAAATCCGGCACAGCAGCCTTTGCACAGCCCTTCACCGGGTTTTCCGTTCTATCCGGCAGCCATTCTTCAGTGTATCATTGGGCAGTATTGGCCTTTAATTATATGTTGCCTTTAATTTGGCTGGCATATTATTTCTTACAGCGTTTGCGGCGGCACCGGCCGGGCCCAAGGAAAAAATTACCCTTTTGGGGTATTGCAAAATTTACCATCCGTTAATATTTTGAGGTATCATTTTTCAGCTATAAAAATTTATCTGCCGCCTTGGTTCGTAGCACACGAAACATTTTTTTTCGCCTTTGTTGCTGTTATGAATTTAAAACTGTTTGCTATACCCAACGCCCCTGTTGTGTGTTTTCACCAACAGGCGAAGCATTGTAATCGAAAAGTAAATTTGCTTTATTCTAAAAAGTATAACGGCTTTTTTTATGAATTGAACGTTCGTATATTTATGAGTTAGCAGTAAGCGTAACAAACGATATCATCATCAACAAACATTTACACAAAATGAAAAAGACATCATTAATAGTTTTAGTTATTGCAGCATCTTTTCTTTCAGGTTTCGCCTTTAAGACAATAATGGCAAACCAAAATAA
>JANMJU010000107.1:0-1766 GCA_031371545.1 Chitinophagaceae bacterium | reverse complement strand
AAATCCAAAAAAAATATTTGTGAACCCTTCATGAACAACATTCATCAAATACTTCAGCATTACTTCGGTTACAGCCAGTTTCGGTTCAATCAACAAGACATCATTGAAAATGTATTGGCGAAAAAAGATACGGTTGTACTGATGCCCACTGGCGGTGGTAAATCTTTATGTTACCAGGTACCGGCATTGGCATTAGATGGCATTACAGTGGTGGTGTCACCATTAATTGCTTTGATGAAAGACCAGGTGGATGCGTTAAGATTAAATGGTGTGGCGGCAGCATTTTTAAATACTTCACAGAGCAGTTATGAGCAGGCAACCATCACACAACAAATAAAAAACAACCAGTTAAAATTATTATATGTAGCACCGGAAAGATTGATTGGCAATAACGGCATCATTCCTTTTTTACAACAAATAAATGTTTCTCTCTTTGCCATTGATGAAGCACATTGCATCAGTCATTGGGGCCATGATTTCCGCCCTGAGTATGTGGAGTTGGGGCAATTGAAAACAGCCTTTCCTGGTGTGCCTGTTATTGCATTAACGGCTACTGCAGATAAACTTACCAGGAAAGACATCATTGAAAAATTAGCTTTTCAAAATTATACTGTTTTTGAAAATTCATTCAACCGGCCAAACATCAGCTACTTTATTAAACCAAAAAAAAATCATTTTGATGAGCTGGCAGATTATATCAAACAGCACAAAGATGACAGTGGAATTATTTACTGCCTCAGCCGGGCAAGTACAGAGTCATTGGCTGAGAAGCTGCAGCAGCAGGGTTTTTCAGCAGCCGCATACCATGCAGGACTGGAAAAAAATGTAAGAGAAGAAAGACAGGAAAAGTTTTTACGGGACGAAATAAAAGTCATTGTTGCCACCATTGCTTTTGGCATGGGCATTAATAAAAGTAATGTTCGTTATGTGGTGCATGTTGATTTGCCAAAAAATATTGAAGGCTATTACCAGGAAACAGGAAGGGCAGGCAGAGATGGATTAGAAAGTGAAGCCATTTTATTTTACAGCTATGCAGATGTAATGAAGTTGAAAAAGTTTGCAGAAGTGGAAGGCAACGAAGAGCAAAGTAAAATAATGCTGAAGAAACTTAACCAGATGTCGGCCTTATGTGAAACAACTATTTGCAGAAGAAAATATTTACTCAACTATTTTGATGAAGCAGCTCCTGACTATTGCGGCAGCTGCGATGTGTGTCTTACACAAAGAGAAAGAACAGACCAAACGATTGAAGCACAAAAATTCCTGAGCGCTGTAAGCCGCCTCAATCAACGTTTTGGGATGAATTATGTAATTGATTTTTTAAGAGGCAGCAGCACTACAAAGCCAGAACATCAATCTATAAAAACTTACAGTATTGGAAAAGAAATCAGTAAAGAACGATGGCGGCAAATTGCAAAAGAATTGCTGCAACTGCAATACCTGCAGGTAAGCGATGGTAAATACCCGGTGCTGCAGTTGAATGAAAAAAGTAAAGTAATATTAAAAGGAGAATTGAAAGTGATGCTGACAAAATCCATCACTGCAAGTAAACCTGTAATTGAAAAATATTCTCCGAAAGAAAGTATTCACCAGGATTTATTTACTGCATTAAAAGCCGTTCGTTACGATTTGGCAAAAGATGAAAATGTAGCGGCTTTCCAAATTTTTTCTGATGCTACTTTGGTGGAGCTGGCAACTTATCTTCCACTTACTTTTGCAGACCTGGCAAAAATTTCTGGCTTTGGTGATATTAAGCTGGCCAGGTA
>JANMJU010000077.1:0-21162 GCA_031371545.1 Chitinophagaceae bacterium | reverse complement strand
GATACCAGCCAGCACAGATGAAATTCCTTTCAACTCATCTGCTGCAGATAGTTCTTCCCGGGCCTTTATTTTTGCCATGATATTACCTGGCAAACTATTAAAATAATCAGTGGGGATATCATTACTGTTTGTATAAGCAATATTGACCGGGGCAATTTCTTCTTTGATACATATCAAAACAGTATTGCAAACAGATTCAAAATACCCATCCGGCACAGTAAATACATTCCTGTTATTTATTCCGGCTACCAATGGGCTGATAGCTTTTAATTCATCTGATATTTTAATACGGTTGTTCATTACGCTGTAACTGACACTTTATTAACTGGCTGGTTTAATTGTTAAGGATATAATTTTCTATTTTTTTTACTGCATGATGGTAACTGGCTTTCAATGCGCCCTGGCTTGTTTCCAGTACCCGGCTCATCTCTTCGTAAGGCATTTCATCATAATACCGCAGGTTAAATACCACCAGTTGCTTTTCGGGTAAGGTTTGCATGGCCAATTGAAGTTTCCATTCTATTTTGTTAGCGTCAAAATTTTTTTCTGCTTTCAACTTTTCACTCAGTCCATTTTCCACATCACTCAGTGAAATGGAGGCCCTTCTTTTTTGCTGTTCAATAAATGTGAGGCACTCGTTAGTAGCAATGCGGTAAAGCCAGGTATATAGCTGGCTGTCTTCCCTGAAATTATCCAGGCCGTTCCATACCTTAATAAACATGTTCTGCAGCACATCGTTGGCATCTTCATGATGCACCACCATGCGGCGGATATGCCAGTACAGCCTTTCCTGGTATTTTTTTATGATACAGGTAAAACCTTTTTCTTTGGTGGCAGCATTTTTAAACTGCAACAAAAGTTCTTTGTCATCTGAATGTGTCAGGGCCATAAGTATAAATAAGCTTTGCTATGATTGTTTTTATTGTTAAAAGTTTAATGGCCTTTTTGGATTATAATTAATGTCTAAATTTACTTAAATCTTTACAAGGATTAACTGTTATTCAACGATAAAATTGTGATATATGAAATCTGCATACCGCTTTTTCTTTTTAACCAGTTTCTTTTTTTGTGCTGCCAATAATATGAAGGCGCAAATTGTTCCAGCTCCGGTATGGCAAACAGGTGCATATACTGTTTATTCGGATAGTGTGGTGCAGGGAAATAAGTTTGTTGCAAAAGCATTGTCTGCTACAGAAATTGTTTCCAATTATAAAAGCCCGGCTAACCAATTGCAAAGCACCAAACTTTCTTTTAAGTTCAGTATAAATGGGAAGGATAACGAAATGGCTCCCGGCATGGATCATCATTTTAATGTTGTAAATGGAGCTGCTGAAACACCGGTAATAAAATTTGGTGAACAGTTAAAAGATACCAGCAGCGAAACAAATATTTATTTACAACCAGATACTCGGCTCACCATAAAAGTGGATATGAAAGCGGTGCTGGAAGCTTTTAAAACACAGGGCTATTTCACCACATTCAAAGGCGATAAAATTTATAAAGAAGATTTTAAAGGCTTGTATGTAGCAGGAAATACATTGCCCATGATCTGGGATTTTGATAACCTGCATAATAAAGAAGGGCTGGAATTAAAAGATGAAAACGGCGACGGTATTTATGAAACAACGCTTTTGCTGAATGCACAAAAAGACGAAAAGCAAACGGATGCACACTGGTCTTTATCAAAAGATATTTCAGCTTTTCCTCAATACAAATCAGATTATGTTCTTTCGGATGCTTTGTACAATATGTCAACCGAAGAGATGATAAAAGCAGTGGAACCAGACAGTACATTCAGAACAGGAAAGGAGTGGGCTGGTGTATGGACGAGGGATATCAGTTACAGCATAATTTTATCAATGGCTTACCTGCAGCCGGAAGTGGCAAAGAAAAGTTTGATGAGAAAAGTGAATAAGAAAAAAAGAATCATACAGGATACGGGAACAGGCGGGGCTTATCCCTGCTCTACCGACCGGATGATTTGGGCAACAGCTGCATGGGAAATTTATAAAGCCACCGGCGATAAAGACTGGCTGCAGCAGGCTTACATCATTATAAAAAATTCGGTTGATGATGACATGGCCAATGCTTATGATGCAGTAACAGGATTGGTAAAAGGAGAGTCTTCCTTTTTGGACTGGAGAGAACAAACTTATCCAAAATGGATGCAGCCTGCAGATATTTATGAATCAGAAAACTTAGGAACCAATGCTGTGCATTACAATGCAAATAATGTGTTGGGTGAAATGGCAACCCTATTAAAAAAGCCGGCCGATGCAGTAAAATATAAAAGCAATGCAGCAAAAATAAAAGAAGGCATCAACAAATATTTATGGATGAAAGACAAGGGTTATTATTCCCAATATTTGTACGGCGGAGATTTTAAAATCAGCTCACCAAGATCGGAAGCATTGGGAGAAGCCCTCTGTGTATTGTTTAATATTACAGATGCAAACAAGCAGTCATCCGTGATAGAAAATACGCCGGTTACGGCGTATGGCATTTCCTGTATCTATCCGCAAATACCCAACATACCGCCTTATCATAACAATGCCGTGTGGCCCTTTGTACAATCTTACTGGGCACTGGCTTCTGCCAAAGCTGGCAATGAAAAATCAGTGATGGAATCATTGAGCGCTATCTGGCGGCCGGGAGCTTTGTTCTTAACCAACAAAGAAAATTTTGTGGCAGATAATGGAGATTTTGCCGGCACTGTTATTAACTCCAGCAACATGCTTTGGAGTTTATCCGGCAGCCTGGCAATGGTGCACAAATTAATTTTTGGAATCAATTTTCAGTCAGATAAATTGGTGTTTCATCCTTTTGTTCCAAAGGCTTTGCAGGGCAAACGTTCGCTTACAAATTTTAAATACAGAAAAGCAGTGTTAGCTATTTCGATGGAAGGTTTTGGTAACAGGATCAAATCTTTTTTATTGGATGGAAAGCAGCAATTGACAAATGAAATTCCTGCAACACTTTCAGGTAATCATACCATAAAAATTATTTTAGCCAATTCAATTTTGCCAACGGGGAAAATAAATAAAGTGGATAATTATACCACAGCTGCCACACCAATAGTTACCAATGCAGGCAAAACTATTAACTGGCAAAATACGGACGGTGCAAAAAAATATAAAGTGTTGAAAAATGGCATAGTTATTTCAGAAACATCTGAGACAAGCTATGCCACCATGGATGGACCAAGTGCCGCTTACCAGGTAATAGCAGTAAGTGAAAAAGGCATAGAATCCTTTGCCAGTGAGCCTTTGCTGTTTGAAGGAAACAGCCCGTCTGCAATTTATGAACTGGAAAAGTTTGCAGCAAAATCAGACCTTACTTATAAAGGAGCCAATGGAAATTTTGTTGAGATAGCTGCAAACGTAAACACAATGATCAACATTCCTGTTACTATTAATGAGTCAGGAATTTATTCAATTAACTTCCGTTATGCCAATGGCAATGGCCCGGTGAATACCGAAAATAAATGTGCCATCAGGACACTGAGTATTGATAAAAAAATTACCGGAACTGTAATTTTTCCTCAACGTGGAAAAGAGGAATGGAGCAACTGGGGTTTCAGCAATTCAGTACAGGTGAAGTTATCTAAAGGCCAGCATGTTGTTGCGCTTTCCTTTACTGCAGCAAATGAAAATATGAATGGAGAAATAAACCAGGCAATGCTGGATTATTTGCAGTTGGTAAGAATAAAATGATAGTGGACTAAGCATTTTTCCTTGCAATCACTTTCTCCACAGCAGCTACAATATTGGGTGCATCCAGGCCATATTTAGTAAGCAGTTCAGCAGGTTTTCCGCTTTCACCAAAAGTATCATTGGTGCCAATATATTCAATTGGTATGGGTAAATGTTTGGCTGCTACTTGCGCTATGCTGTCGCCCAATCCACCAATAATATTATGCTCTTCGCAGGTAACAGCACATTTTGTTTTAGTGATAGAAGCCAACACTGCTGCAGTATCCAATGGTTTAATAGTATGAATATTTATTACTTCTACGCTGATGCCTTTCTCTTCTAAAATTCTGCCGGCTTCCACTGCTTTCCACACCAAATGGCCACAGGCAAAAATGCTTACATCTTTTCCTTCGGATAATTGCTGTGCCTTGCCAATTACAAAATCACTTTCATTGGTAAAGATGGGCCATACCGGACGGCCAAAGCGGAGATATACCGGCCCCACATAATCTGCAATGGCTTTGGTAGCTGCTTTGGTTTGGTTATAATCTGCCGGAACAATTACTGTCATTCCGGGAAGCATTTTCATTAATCCAATATCTTCTAAAATCTGGTGAGTAGCCCCATCTTCTCCTAAAGTAAGACCTGCATGAGAAGCACAAATTTTTACATTCTTGCCGCTGTATGCAACCGACTGGCGTATCTGGTCGTACACCCTTCCGGTACTGAAATTTGCAAAGGTAGTGGTGTAAGGAATTTTTCCTCCGATGGTCAGTCCTGCAGCCAGGCCAATCATGTTGGCTTCAGCAATACCGCATTGTATAAACCTTTCAGGAAATTCTTTTATGAAAGCATTTAATTTCATAGAGCCCAACAGGTCGGCTGTAAGTGCAATAATATTTTCATTCTTCCTGGCAGCTTCCAGTATGCCATCACCAAATCCACTACGGGTATCTTTATTGCCAGTTACTTCTATTGCTTTTAACATAAAATGAATTCTTTAAACAGTTATTTTTAAGGGCGCAAGATAAGTTATGATTGAATACTATTTTTTACTTTTTATCATTCAGCTGTTGCTGCTGCTTTTAATTTCAATTCCCATTTCCAGGCAGTTTCCATCATTGTTTCCAGGTTGTGTTGAGGTATCCAGCCCAATTCTTTTTTAGCCTTATTGTTATTGGCGTAAATAGCAATCACATCACCGCTTCTGCGTGGGCCAATGGTATAGTTTAATTTGATGCCTGCTACTTTTTCAAAAGCAGCAATAGCTTCCAGCACCGTATAACCGTCACCGGTTCCTAAATTAAAAATCTCTGTTTTTATTTTATTTATTTTATTGATCAAAAAATTCAAGGCCAAAGTATGTGCATGTGCAATGTCGCTTACATGGATGAAGTCCCTTACGCAACTGCCATCCCTGGTATCATAATCATTTCCATAAACCTCCATGCTGGGCAGTTTTCCAATAGCCGTTTGTGTAATGGCAGGAATTAGGTTGGCCGGTCTTCCCAAAGATATTTCGCCCAATAAAATAGAAGGATGTGCACCAACAGGATTAAAATAGCGCAGGAGTATTGCCTGCATGTTATTGCTTTTTACTGTATCTGTTACTATTACTTCGCCCATTTGTTTGGTAGCGCCATAAGGCGATTCTGCTGGTTTTTGTGGGGTTTCTTCTGTTACAATCATTGCATCAGGATTGCCATACACAGTGCAGGAGGAAGAGAAAACAAAATGCGGCACATTAAACTCTTCTGCACACTTTAAAATATTTACCAGGGAAATGAGGTTGTTTTCATAATACATCAAAGGTTCTCCTACAGATTCTCCTACTGATTTATAAGCCGCAAAATGTATGATGCCTGTGATGTCATTGTTTTCTTTAAAAATGTTCCGGGTGTTTTCTAAATGGCACAAATCAACTGCGTAGTTCTTTACTTTTTTACCAATTATTTTTTCTGCATTTATTAAAATATCAGCCCTGCTCCGTGAATTATTATCAACAGAAATTACTTCAAATCCATTTTGTATTAAATCAACAATGGTATGAACACCGATGTAGCCACAGCCACCTGTTACAAGTATTTTATTCATTTTATTTTTTTATTGGGTGCAAATTAACTTTTTTGTTGTGTGCTAAAAATAAAAAATCACCCATGTTGGCGGGTGATTTTCAAAAAGGTAATCCTGCTTATTTATTTTATAAAGAAAGAAGTAATGTAATAAACAATGCCAGCCAGTAAAGCACTTACAGGAATCGTTAAAATCCAGGCCCATAGCAGACTTACAGTTACACCCCAGCGTACCGCACTTAATCTTTTGGTAGCACCTACTCCAATGATAGAACCAGTAATAGTGTGGGTGGTACTAACAGGGATACCCATTTGCTCTGTCATAAATAATGTAAGGGCACCGGAAGTTTCTGCTGCCACGCCTTCCAATGGTGTTACCTTGGTAATCTTTGTACCCATTGTTTTTACGATCTTCCAGCCACCACTCATGGTACCTAAACCAATAGCAGTATAACAGGCCAACGGCACCCAGGTAAGGTCTTTTAATGCAGCACTAACATCTGGATATTTTGAACTGTTATAAGCTACAAAGGCGGCTCCAATAATACCCATTACTTTTTGTGCATCATTGCCACCATGCCCAATGCTGAAAGCACCTGAAGAAAGCAACTGTAATTTTTTAAACATTTTAGCAGTACGGTATGCATTCGGCGTTCTTACTTTTTCAGAATAAATATAGGCACAGATAAAAATAAATATCATTACAAGAATGCCATAAATAATGATAGAGTTATCTGCCTTTTTAAGGCCTTTTACCAGCACCGCAGCATCAACCGATGGATCAATTTGTATTTTTATATTTTCAGCTAATTTTTCAGCGCCAATTTTTTTGTATTCAGATAATAAAGGAGTGGCTGCTTTTACCAGCGCTTCTGCTTTTTCATAAGCAGCTTTGTCAGTGGCACTTTTTTCTGCGTTCTTTTTCAGGCTTTCTATTTTATAATATTTGCCTACATTTTCCTGCAATTTATTCTGTTCAAAATGTGCAAATAAAAACCAGGTGAACACACCGGAAAGAATAATCATTCCTACTCTTGCCCATACATTACGCATGATGGTTACAACCGTTATAAAAATTGAAATGAACATCCCGATAATTGGAGCAAGAAAAATAAAAAGAACAATCTCAGTAATTTTTTTTATTTCAATGATATTGCTGATAGCAGTAAAACCCTTTGTTAAAAAAGCATGGGTAATTGCAGCGCCGGCAAATCCGCCAATTAGAGTATGCGAAGAGGAAGAAGGAATACCATACCACCAGGTGAGGAGGTTCCAGAAAATAGCTGCGATAAGTCCTGCAAGTATTACAGGCAGGGTGATAAACTCTGAATGTACCGTTTTGCCAATGGTATTGGCAACGGCATGGTCTTTAAAAATAAAATAGGCCACAAAATTAAAAAAAGCAGCCCAGACTACAGCCTGAAACGGCGTTAACACTTTAGTAGAAACAATGGTAGCGATTGAATTGGCTGCATCGTGGAATCCATTGATGTAATCGAATATCAGTGCTAAAACAACAATTACTATAAGCAGTGTCATAAAATTAATTTACCCCTATCCCCTGAAGGGGAATAAGTACATTTTCACAATATTGCAGATAACTACCCACTAACCAGCGGGGATGGGGTTAAGCGTATTTCACAATAATTGATTCAATCACATTAGCGGCATCTTCACATTTATCAGTTACAATCTCCATCACTTGATATATCTCCCTTTTCTTGATCACTTCTTTTGCATCTGGCTCTGTAGCAAATAAGCGTTCAATGCTCATGTCAAAAACATCATCTGCCTGGTTTTCTATACTATTGATAGCAACCAGTGCATCTGTAATCTGGCGCATATTTTTCATATTCCTTAACTCCGTAACGGCCTTATGTACCTGCACACATCCGTTCGCTATAAGGTCTGCCATTTTTTGGATGCCAATATCATTGGGATTTACCCTGTAGAAATTTATCTTTTTAGCGGAGGCATATATATAGTCAGCGATATCATCAAGGGCAGATGCTAAATAATGGATGTCTTCCCTGTCAAATGGAGTGATAAAATTTTTACCTAATTCTGTAAAAATGTTGTGGGTAAAATCATCATTCACATGCTCCATGTCTTCAATTTCCTGTATCAGTTGTGCCCTCCTGTCAAAGTCAGGCTCATTCACCACTTCCTTTAATTTTTCACCCATTTTTACCAGCTCTTCTGCCACGCTTTCAAACAGCTGAAAAAAGATTCTGTCTTTTGGTAAAAATATTTTTAAAATCGAGTTAAATCCCATGGTTTTAAAATTTGGCGCAAATGTAGCCTTATTGGGTTGCAAAGGTTTAAGTTTGAAAAACTTAATAATAAGTTAACACAGCAGCAATCGTTAAAGAAAATAAACAGCCAATTATTGACGAATATCTAACCAAGTAAGTTTTATTTTGAAAAAATTAAAAATTTTACTTGTTCTAAACTGTTTTTTACTTTTTTTCTTGAAATGCAGCATATTTTAACATTCCTTTGTCATACAAATTAGAGATTCGAAAGAATCTTCTTTTATTCAATATTGATAATCAAAACTTAATTATGAGAAAAATTACATTACTGGTAGCAGTACTGCTCTTAGGAGCTACGCTTACCACCTTTGCCCAAAAAAGGGTAATTAAAGGGACTGTAAATGATGAAAACGGCAATCCCGTTTCATTTGCAAGTGTTAAAGTAAAAGGTGCAAAAACTGGTACTTCTTCCGACGAAAATGGGGTTTTCAAAATTGAAGTCGAAGGAGATAAAGAACTACAGTTTAGTGCCGTAGGGTATTCTTTCAAAACAATGCCTGCTGCTGATGGCATGCTGATTTCACTGAATTCGGAAATTAAAACCTTTACTACTGTAACTGTTACAGCACTTGGTTTTAAAAAATCGAAAGACCAATCTGCTTTTAGTAACTCAACAGTAAAAGGAGATGCAGTTCAGAAATCTGGTGAAGCAAATCTCATTAATGGTCTTTCAAGTAAAGCTGCAGGTGTAAATATCTCCAGAACTGGTGGAGACCCTGGTTCAGGTGCTTATATTCAAATCAGGGGACAGAGTTCAATCACTGGCGATTTACAACCATTAATAGTAGTGGATGGTGTGCCAATAAGCAATTCTAATTCGGGATCAACTACAGACGGAGTTGCTCAGCAGTCCCGTTTAAATGACATCAATCCAAATGATATAGAAAGCTATGAAGTGCTGAAAGGCGCCGCTGCCGGTGCTTTGTATGGTACAAGGGCTGCTAACGGAGTTATTATGATTACCACTAAAAAAGGTAAAAACACTGCCGGTAAAGTAAATATAAGTTATTCAGCAACGTATTCTGTTGATCAGTTAAATAAAAGCGTTCCACTGCAAACAACTTATGGACAAGGATCAAATGGCCGTTTTAGTTTTAATAATTCGAGGACATGGGGAGATAAAATTGCAGACAGAACAGGAGGGGATGATACTCCGTCTAATCCAAATGGCGAATATCTTTTACTGCCAGATGGAACAAAGCGTTTTCCGGTTGCCAGTGGCACAGCAGCAAATGTTCACGGTGGAAAAAATAGCAAAAATGTATTTGATCACAGTAAAGAACTTTTTCACAATGGGAGATTCTGGGATAATAACTTAAGTTTTTCAGGTGGTGATGACAAGGGTACGTTTTACCTGAGCCTTGGCAACATGGAGCAAAAAGGGATCCTTAAAAACAACAGTGATCTTACAAGACGTTCTATCCGTTTTAATTCAGACCGGAAAATGGGAGCGTTGAAAATCAGCACTGGATTAGCTTATACCTATTCCAATTCAAACAGGGTACAGCAGGGGTCTAACCTCAATGGTATATTTCTTGGTGGACTGAGAACTTCTCCTGATTTTGATAATAGTGTTTATGAAGCTGATTATGTAACAGCTGCCGGGGCTAAATTTTTAAACAGGCAGGTATCTTACAGAAATGGCATTGGAAAGGCTACTTCTTCAGGATATGATAATCCAAATTGGGTTATAAACCGTATTACCAGTAAATCAGAAGTACACAGGTTCATGCCTAATTTAGAAGCATCAATAAAAGTTACAGATTGGTTATCGGTAATTGACAGGGTAGGATTGGATTATTATTTGGACAGCCGAAAAGATAACTATCCTGTATTGGCATCAGGGGGAAATAATGGAGGTGTGTTAACGGAGCAAACTGTTAGTGAATCACAGGTTAACAATGACTTTATATTGAAGGCACAAATTAGCAAGGTTAAAGACTTTGATATTTCTGCTGCTTTGGGTTATAATTACAACAATCTAAATTATGAAAATATTGGAGCTACTGTAAAAAGCTTTATTCTTCCGGATGCTCCGTTTGACTTGGGTAATTCTGCTAAAGATCAAAGATCTGCATTTAATACTCAATCAAAAGTGAGGGTTAATGGTGTCTACTTACAGGGAAATATTGGATATAAGGAAATGTTGTTCCTTGATCTGTCTGGCAGGTACGAGAGATACTCAACAGTTAAAGATGCAAATTTTTATCCTTCTGCATCACTTGCTTATGTATTCCGTGGCGCAACATATGAAGGAAACAAGAATTTCTTGTCATTTGGTAAATTAAGAGCATCTTACGGTAAAGTAGGTGTACCTGCTGGATCTTATGTTTGGGATAACTATTATTTCCCAACTGTTGAAACAGAATCATGGGGACCAGCTTTAGATGCTTCTTCAGCTACTTATGGGGGAGGTTTCTCAAGAGGTGGTGTTCAGGGTAATCCTTTAATTAAACCTGAGACCAAAACTGAAATTGAAGTTGGTGGAGATTTTCGTTTTTGGAACGACAGGATAACGCTTGGAGCTACTTATTATACTAATAAGACAAAAGATGTAATCCTGCCGGTTCAAGTTCCATCTTCTACTGGTTTTGATAATAAACAAGGAAATATCGGTACCATTGAAAATAAAGGTATTGAATTGGAATTGGGTGCCAACTGGGTAAGGACAAAAGATTTTAGAATTTCAAGTAATTTTATTTTTTCGAAAAACAAAAATAAAGTAGTTGATATGGGTGAAACCAAATCTGTATTCCTTGCCGGATTTACAGGTTCTTCTTCCCGTGCTGTTGAAGGATATCCGCTGGGTGCATTGTGGGGAGTTGACTTTTTAAGAAATGACAAAGGAGCTCTGGTACTGGATGCAAATGGTTTCCCCCAGCAAAATTCTGAAGAAGGAGTTATGGGTGATCCTAATCCAGACTGGACAGGAGCTTTGAATACTACATTTTCTTACAAAGGATTTTCTGTATCAGTTTTATTCGATCATGTACAGGGCGGTGATGTATGGAATGGTACCAAAGGGGCTTTATATACATTTGGCACACACAGAGATGTTGGTAACGAAGCTGTGGCTCCATCGGATTTGAAAACATATTCTGGAGGAACAATTACTGCAGGAACCCCCTTCCGTGGCGCTGTGAAAGATTTTGGTGCTGGTAATGTAGCTTTAACCGAGACTTGGTACAGAGATCTTGGAGGTGGATTTGGACCAGTTGGATCACAGTTTGTTGAAGATGGTACCCGTACACGTTTAAGGGAAGTTTCATTAGGTTATTCAATCCGTGGAGATAAATTCAGGAAAAAAACAAAGCTGAATTCTATTGATTTCTCTATCACCGGAAGAAACCTAGCTTTATGGACCAAATACACAGGTATTGATCCAGAAACAAACTTAACCGGACCTACAAACGGACGTGGTTTAGATTATTTTAATAATCCAAGTACCAAGTCATTCTTATTTACAATCAAAATCAATTACTAATCTAAAAAGTAATTAAACATGAAAAAATTATTAAGTATATCAGCGGTTTTTTTACTTCTTTTTTCATCTTCCTGTAAAAAGGTGGTGGAAGGTGTAAATGTAAACCCCAACAGCCCCACTGATGCCCCTTCCGCTTTGTTACTAAATGGAGCCCAGGTATCAAGTATTGTTTTATACGAAGGAGACTTGGCAAGGCTTGGCGGCATGTGGAGCCAGTCTTTTACAGGCCAGGACCGTCAGTACACCAGTTTAAACAATTATACTACCACTTCTGGTGATTATGATAATACCTGGAGTACAGCTTATCGTGGTGTAATTGCGCCATGTAAGATAATTATAGATAAAGAAACTGTTACCAATAACAAGTTGGTGATAGGAATTGCCCAGGTAATGGAAGCCCAGGCTTTTGGTACACTCACAGATTTATTTGGTGATATTCCATTTTCTGAGGCTGGCGATCCAGTTTCTTTTCCTGCGCCAAAATTTGACAAACAGGTTGATGTATATGCAGGTGTTCAGGCGTTGCTGGATGCAGCTATAGCCAACCTTACATCTGGCGTTGGTGTATCTCCAGGAGCAAAAGATATTTTTTATGGTGGTTCCGGATCTAAATGGGCAAAAGCTGCTCATACTTTAAAAGCAAGATTCTACCTCCATGCAAAAAACTATACAGCTGCAGCAACAGAAGCGGCTTTGGGAATTGCAGATGCGGCTAATAACATGAATGCACCTCATGGAGCAGCTTATGGATCTGATTTTAATCTTTATTATTCCTTCTGTATTTATGACAGGGATTCTTATATGTGGGCTGATGACGCTGTAGCGCCACGTTTATTAGATCCTACTGCAGCTGAATACAGGGGCAATACTAAAACAGATGAAGAAGCAAGGTTTAATTATATGTATGTGCCAGGTGGGGCACTTGGCTATTCTTCTGTTTATGAATTAAATATTCAGTGTGACTTTGACGGATGGGTTGCTTCTGCTGATGATAATGGTTTTTTTGGAGGCACCACAGCTTTCCCGCTGGTTACTTTTGAAGAAAATAAATTAATACTTGCCGAAGCTAACAGCAGGGGAGATAATTTTTCGGGAGCATTAACTGCTTTGAACGAATACAGGGCTTATTTAAATGGTGGCGGAAGTATTGGTGTTGGATATTCAGCAGCTTACGGATTGAAATACCTGGATTATGTTGATGCAGATTTTGAGGCAGGTGGTATGGATAACCATGGAGGCACTAAGGATGACGCTTTATTGGCTGAAATTATTGAAGAAAAATATGTAACATTAATTGGACAGCTTGAGCAGTTTAGTGATTTAAGAAGAACCAAAAATGAAATTGGCTTAACGCCAGTTACCGGTTCTGCTTTACCACAGCGGTTCTTCTATCCTCAGTCTGAAATAAATACCAACTCAAATACACCATCTCAGGTACCTGGCGATTTATTTAAGCCAACAACTGTGAATCTGTAATAACACTGGTATAAAAAATACATTAAAGAAGCCTCCTGAATTCAGGAGGCTTCTTTAATTATATAAATCCTGCATCATAAAATACCGACTAATTAAAAAAATAGTTCTTCAATTACTGAAACTATTTTTCCAATTTGATTACTATTATTGAACTTACACCTGAATAAGGATTCCCTATTTTTTCTTCTATTGAAAATTTAATTAAGCTTGAAAAAAATAATTCTATTGTCCGCATTTCTTTTCAGCATTGTATTTCACAGTAACGCCCAGTTTTTAATGGATATGTTGGATACTACTAAAGAAGCTGGAAAAGGATTGATGGGCATTTATAAAAAATTTGATCACCTGCGTATTGGAGGTTATATACAACCCCAATTTCAAGTGGCATCTGCTGATGATGCCAAAAATTTTGAAGGTGGTGATTTTGGATCGCATGTAAGCAATCGTTTTATGCTTCGCCGCAGCAGGATCCGGATAGATTATGTGCATATTAATGATCCCAGTGGCCCGGGTGTGCAGATCGTTTTTCAGTTTGATGCCAATGAAAGGTCCTTTACTGTAAGGGATGTATGGGGGCGGCTTTTTGAAAACAGGTTCAAATTATTTTCATTTACCATCGGGATGTTTGCCCGGCCCTTTAGTTACGAAATAAATTTAAGCAGTGCCGACAGGGAATCGCCGGAGAGAGGGAGGATGAGCCAATTGCTGATGAAAGGTGAACGTGATCTTGGGGCAATGTTATCTTTTGATGTGCGAAAAGAAAAGCATCCACTTAAAAATATAAAAATAGATGCCGGTTTTTTTAATGGTCAGGGAATAAATACTACTGGCGATTTTGATAATAGAAAAGATTTCATCAGCAGGATATCATTAAAGCCGGTTCATCTAAATACAAATATTATTCTTAGTGCTGGAATATCATTGCTGTATGGAGGGCTGCTTCAAAATACAAAATATGTTTACAGCACCACTACTGCCAATAATATTAATACTGTATCAGTTGACTCCAGTGCTGCAAATGCAGGACACTATTCGCCGAGAATTTACAAGGCTACAGACCTGCAGTTAAAAATTAAAAATAGAATTGGCTTTACTGAGTTCAGGGCGGAGTATGTTACAGGAACACAGACAGGCACTTTCAGCAATTCTGAAACACCTACTGCATTAGTAAGTGGTGTTGATGGTTTTTATAAAAGAAATTTTAACGGCGCTTACTTTTATTTTTTACAACATCTTTTTTCATTGCGCCACCAGTTGGTCATTAAATACGACTGGTACGATCCTAATACAAAAGTAACCGGGAAAGAAATTGGTGCAACAGGATCCAGCTTTTCAGCAGCAGATATAAAATACTGTACGCTTAATGTCGGATACAATTATACAATCACACCATTGGTAAAAATTAGTTTGTTTTATGCCTTTGTAAAAAACGAATCCACGCTTTTATCGGCTTACAGCAAAGATGTTTCAGACAATGTGTTTACAGCCCGTTTGCAATTTAGGTTTTAAGTTATCTGTTAACATTGCCGTAATATTGTCATAACATTTACGTAACCCTTCTTTCACATTGGCATAACATTGATGCTGTCTCTTTGCATAAAATTTAATGCATGAGATTATTAAAGGCTATTATATTATTACTTACGCTCTCTCTTAACTCATTTGCTCAAAAAGGGAAAATTGAAGGAAAGATCACAGATTCTAAAACCGGCAATAAATTATCCGGAGTTTCAATATTGGTAGATGCTAACAAAACATCTGCAGTATCCAATACAGATGGATACTTTATTATAACAGTGGATGCCGGCAAAAAACACACTATCAAATTATCTTCTGTAGGGTATGGTGAAAAAGAACTGACAGATTTAGAAGTAGCAGTAAACCAATTACTCAATATAGAAATCCAGTTAGAGACAGCCTCCAAGACAGAAACGAATATTGTTGTTAAAACATCCTCTGCCCGTAAAGAAACCTTCTCTGCTTTAATTGCGTATCAAAAAAATACACCTGTGGTAGCACAGGTAATTAGCGCCGAAGCTATCAGAAGGTCGCCAGATAAAAATACTGGAGAAGTATTAAAAAGAGTACCGGGTACTTCTGTGCAGGAAGGAAAATATTTAGTAGTTCGTGGTCTTGCCGACCGCTACAACCAGGCAATGCTGAATGGTATTTTAATGAGCAGCACGGAACCTGACCGTAAAACTTTCAGCTTTGATATCCTGCCTTCTGCCATGATTGATAATATCATTGTTAATAAATCTTTTATTCCTGAATTGCCGGGAGAGTGGGCTGGTGGCCTTATACAGGTGAACACTAAAGATGTGCCGGCAAAAGATTTTCTTATTGTACAGATTGGTACAGGTTTCAATTCACAAACAATAGGAAAAGATTTTTATACTTACCAGGGTAGCAATACAGACTTTTTGGGCTTTGATAATGGGACAAGGGTTTTACCGGGCAGCATACCAAATAAATCAACTTTTGATGCGTTGACGCAGGCAGAAAAAACAGCCTATGCAAAAGATTTTCAAAATGTCTGGGATACAAAAAAGAATGGTTCCAATGTTATGCCGGTAATGAATCAAAGCTTTTTAATTAATGGCGGATTTAATAAAAGGTTAAGCAGCAAAATCAAACTGGCAGGTATTTTAGCAGTAAATTATAATAGAAGCAATAAAAGAACAGCGTATCAGAACCAGATCAATTCATTCGAGAATAATGTTCCTTCTTTAAGCTTCGATTATCAGAATAATAAATACAGCCAGGATATTTTGGCGGGTGCTTTAGCCAATATTACTTTACAGATAGGAAACAACAACAAGGTATCTTTTAAAAATATCCTTAATGTAAATACCAGCAATTATACAACGCTGCGAAGTGGAAAAGATTTTGAAAATACTACTTCTGTTTTTGGAGATAATATCAGGGCTACCGAGCTTGCTTTTAAAGCCAATACTTTTTTCAACACACAAGTTTCCGGCGATCATAATATTCCAAAGTATGCCGCAAAGCTTCACTGGTTTGGCAGTTTTAATATTTTGGATCAATATATACCAGACCAACGCCGGTTGCAATATGTACAGGATGATCCGGCAGATCCAGCCTCCGCCTTTTTGGTATCCATCGGGCAGTCTAATTCTTCTCAAAAAAGTGGCAGCCGGTATTATGGTTTTTTAAATGATTATATATATACCGCTGGTGGTGACTTGGGCAAAACTTTTAAAATTAATGATCAATCACAAACAATTAAAGGGGGATATTTTTTCCAGGTAAAAGACAGGCTGTTTAATTCAAGGCCCTTCGCCATTTATTTGCCATCCAATAATTTAACGCTAAGATCATTGTCTCCGGATAAAATATTTGCAGCAGAAAATTTCGGGAATGGCTCTGATAACAAATTTGCATTAAATGAATTAACAGGAAGCAGCTATCGTTACCTGGCCAACTCTATTTTAAATGCAGGCTTTTTACAATTCGATAATCAAATCGGCAACAAACTTAGATTGGTATGGGGCCTTAGGGTAGAAGATTTTGATCAGTTAATCGGCAGCGTTAAAAAAACTGACCCACGTTTTGTGAACTCTAAAAAAACCGATTACCTGCCAGGATTAAATCTAACTTATAAAGTAAACAGTACAACCAATGTCCGGGTGTCAGCCTCTCAAACGGTTATCCGTCCTGAGTTCAGGGAGTTAAGTACATTTCAGTTTTATGATTTTGACCTGGGTGCAACAGTGGCAGGAAATACTGGATTGGAAAGAACCAAGGTCTCCAATTTCGATCTGCGGTACGAATTGTATCCAAGAGCCGGAGAGTTATTTACACTGGGGATGTTTTATAAATATTTTAAAAATCCTATTGAAGTATATTTCAATGCAAGCTCTGGAGCATCAAGCAGTACTTACAATTTTATCAACGCTGCTGAAGCCAATAGTTTTGGTGCAGAGCTGGAGTTTAGAAAAAAACTGGACTTCAATCCCACTTTTAAAAACTTTACGGTACAAGGCAACATATCCTATATCTACAACAGGGTTACAGGTATCGGTGCCGGCGAATCAAGGCCCATGCAGGGACAAAGCCCATACCTGTTAAATGCAGCTATACAATATGACATTGAAAAATATGGCTTAAGTACAACACTCCTGTTTAACCAGATTGGAAGAAGGATTGCATTTGTCGGTGGAACAGATCAGCCGCCTATTTGGGAAAATCCAAGACCTGTATTAGATTTTCAGATAGCAAAAAAAGTATTGAAGACAAAAGGCGAACTAAGATTAAATGTGGCTGATATTTTTAATAAGGCAGCCATTTTCTATACGGATCTTAACAGTAATAAAAAATACGATGAAGGTGCAGATGCATTTGCTATTAAAAGAAAATATGGCACCAATGTGAGTATTTCATTCGGCTATAATTTTTAATTAATAATTCAAAATCAAAAATCAAAAAAAATACAAGCATGAAAAAATTATTTATCTACAGTGCATTATTTGCTGCCGCTTTTACGGGTTGCCGTAAAATAGAAGTTGACGGCAACCCGTCAACTGTAGTGACTCCTGCAACTACTGAAAATACTATTTTGGAAGGACGTATAACCGCCAACCGTACATTAAAAGCAGATTACGTTTATAAGCTACGTGGCTTGGTATATGTAACCAATGGCGCTATCCTTACCATTGAACCGGGAACAAAAATAGTTGGTGAAAATGGAAAAAATGGTGGATTGATTATTACAAGAAGCTGCAAAATTATTGCAGATGGTACCCCTGATAAACCAATTGTATTTACATCGGAAGCGGCTACCCCTCAGCGTGGTGACTGGGCTGGCTTGGTATTGTTGGGCAATGCACCCACTAACTCTTCTTTCAATGGGGTGCAGGGTGTAGGCGAAATTGAAGGAGGTATTAATAACAGTGATGGATTAGGCTTATATGGCACACCTTCTACTCAGGCACAAAACCCCGCCGATAACAGCGGTATCCTTCGCTATGTACGCATTGAATATGCTGGCTTCGCTTTTTTACCCGATAAAGAAATTAATGGGTTAACTTTTGGTGGCGTGGGTAACAAAACGATTGTTGATTATGTGCAGGTATCTTATGCCAATGATGATTCTTTTGAATGGTTTGGCGGTACTGTAAACTGTACCCATCTTATTTCTTTCCGTACTTTGGATGATGATTTTGATACCGACAATGGTTTTAGCGGAAAAGTACAATTTGGTATTTCATTGAGAGATTCATCAGTAGCTGATATTTCTAAAAGCGAAGCTTTTGAAAGTGATAACGATGCAAACGGTAGTGCATTGCTGCCGCAAACAAGTGCTATTTTCAGCAACATGACAGTAATGGGTCCTAAAGAAACTTTAGCAAATACTGGTAATAATTTATTTGTATGGGGTGCACAGATCAGGAGAAATTCCAGCCTTTCAATTTTTAATTCTATCATCATGGGTTATCCAAATGGCTTGTATATTGATGCTACCAAAGGGGTACCTACTGATAATAATATACCGGGTTCCCTGTTTGTACAAAATACAATTATTGCCGGTTGCACTAAGTCGGTATTGTATAACTTAGGTACCAATGCCAACGTACCACTTACGCCGAATACTACTGCTACTATCACAGACTGGTTCAATACAGCCGCTTATGGCAACAGTACACATACCAACAACAGCGAGGTTGGTTTAGGTGCACCATTTAATTATAGTGCTCCTGATTTTAATCCTGCAGCTGCTTCTGTTGCAGCGAACGGGGCAGCATTTACGCATCCAAAATTGGCTACAGGCTTTACGGCTGTTAGCTACAAAGGGGCTTGTGCAGTAGGGGATACCTGGTGGAAAACCTGGACCAGGTTTAATTAATTATCCATTAGAATACAATTGATAAAAAGCAGCCGCAGGGCTGCTTTTTGCATACCCGAAAAATGAGTTTATAAAATAATCCTGTGGTGTTAAAGATTGATAACTCTTGCATAATGAAGGGGTAATATTCCGGTAATATACATGAACCATCTTGCAGCAACAATGAATTGATTTTTAATCGTACTCAAAATAGCAATCCAAACAAGTTCCTTAAGCAAATAGCAAATTCTAATACTTGTACCACCTGATAGTCTTATCCGGGTGGTTTGTTTTTTATACAAATAATTCAGGTAGCTTTTATATTATCTTTAATTGATGAAAAATATTATTGTATTTATTGCTGTTATCATTTTTTTATTAGCCTGCAATAAAACAGGTAAACAGTTGAAAGAAAAAATTGCCAATGCAGACAGTGTGGCCATTAATTATTTTAAAGGAGATGGAACAATGGATACTGTGGTGGAAGTAAAAATTATAAGAGATAAAAATACACTGGAGCAACTGACCAACCTGATTACTGCAAACTCAACAGCAATGAAAAACAATTGCGGTTATGATGGCTCCATCCATTATTTTAAAATGAGCAGGGTCATACAGGATATTGATTTCAGTATGAATGAAGATGAGTGCAGCCTGTTTTCTTTTTTGCTGAATGGAAAAAAAGAAGCAACAAAATTATCAGCAGATGCAGCAAGGCTTTAAAATACGCAGCGAAAACTGGCTGCTGCCTTACCAGAAATAGGAAAGTAAAGAAGTAATTGGCTGGAGGAACTTTGATTTATCCGGCAGTAAATTTATAACTAAAGGGGCCGTTGTTTTTTTTGATACAGACTTTGATAAAACAATATCAATTATTTTACTGGTCTCATCTTTAAAACCAACTCCTATTCTTTGTTCATTTTTCAGCCAGTTCTCTACTGTATGAAGGTGTTTCTTCTTCAGGCTTTTAATTACCGGTACCCCCAATGTTGCAGCTCCTGCTGCATTACAGTGTTGTTCATACTGACTTTTCATTGGCACTACCAATACTTTTTTGTTCATGTACAAAGCTTCTGCAGGTGTTTCAAATCCGGCACCGCATACAATGCCTTCGCAGTTTATAAAGCTTTCAGTAAAATCAACAGCACTTACTGGCCGGATGTAACAATTGTTTTCCAAATACGATTTTTTGCTGTGCTTTGAAAATACCTGCCATCTAATATTTTTAAAATTGGAACAAAAAGAAATTATTTTTTTATCATCGTAAGCTGGCAGGTATACCGTGTAGTGGCCTTCATTTGTTATAACAGCAGTACGGATTTCTTTTCTGATAACAGGAGTAAAAATATTGTCGCCATATTTTTTAAAATGAAAACCAACTCCTGTTTTGCAGGGTGCATAATAGCGAAGCACCATCATGGCAAACGGATCATACTTTGCTGGTCTTGGAGCATCCTTATGCAACACAGCAAACTGGTGACTCATTGCTATGCAAGGAATATTTTTAATTTTACATGCCCATGCACTCACAGGTTCAAAGTCATTGATCACCAGATCGTATTGCTCTACCGGCAGTTTTTTTATTTCATTTAAAAATTTCTTTGACTGCAATAGTTTAAACGTTTTATAAAAATCTACTCCGCCTTTTTTACCAAAAATAAAAGACAGACCTTTCAGCTTGTATTTAACCGGAAAATTCAAATTCAAATCTGCCTGTGTGCCACTTAGTAAAATATCAAGGTCACACTTTTGCTGCAGCAATGGTATTATTTCATTTGCCCTGCTTACATGTCCGTTACCCGTTCCCTGGATGGCGTATAATACTTTCATGTGTAAATGTTTAAGATGCTTTAGAAAAATCCTCCATCATCATTTTAAATAATTCGGTGGTACGCAGGTAAGCCGCCTCATCTGTATAGTAAACATGGTCGAGTTCTTTTACCAGTACATCCTGCTGATAATAATATACTTTCCAGTTATCATCATTGTATTCTAATGCAGTAAGGTTTTCAATCCAGTCACCGGAATTGAGATAGTTTACTTTGCCATTATCTGTTGAAACTATCCTGTCACATGGCTGGTGAATGTGGCCGCAAAGAACATAGTCGTATTTTTTTTCAATCGCAATTTCTGCAGCTGTTTCTTCAAAGCTGTTGATATATTTTACAGCGGTCTTTACAGAATTTTTTATTTTTTTTGACAAAGAAATTTTACCCTTACCTAATTTTTTGCTGATATAATTAATGAAGGCATTGATGTAGATTAACAGGTCGTATCC
>JANMJU010000056.1:0-1613 GCA_031371545.1 Chitinophagaceae bacterium | reverse complement strand
GACGACAATAGAGCGCCCAGTTTATGGGTATCAAATTTCCTCACCTCGCAATAACTGTTATCAAATTTTAGGCTAACAGAAACACTGGAAGCATTGATCGTTTTATTAAGTGTAAAATTGCCTGCAAGGTTGATGTTTCTTGTTACATTATTACTGGTGCCTTGTACAATAGAAACTTTACTTGCATTGTTCTGTACATAATTTCCAGAGATAGTTATATCCCTTTGGTTGGCTGAGCTTGTTAATTGCAACCCTATTCCTGACCCTGTATTATTAACTGTGAAATCTCTGGCCACAGCAAACATTGGAGCTGATAAAGCACCATTAAAAGTCAATACAAAATTTCCCAAAAAGGATGGTATGTCAACAATGAAGTTTGAGAAAGTTTGCTTTACTCCCTGCAAACCATTACCTGCATTACTTCCAAAATCCCAACCTGCGCCACCAACAAGGCCAGTTATTTTACAGGTAGAACCTGCATTCCAGTTAGCAGTTGGTAATTGTGGATTATCACTTACACTGCTGCTGGTACTTACAGATGCAGCAGTAAGATTAAATATACTTGTATTGGTAAATATTAATGTAGAAGCATTGCTGGTGAAAGGGCTTGCATTGGTAACTGCATTTTCAAAAGTACCATTTACCGTAACCACTGTACCTGTTGTATTAAATGTACCACTGCCGCTTATTATTAATTTAGCCCCAGCAGCAATGGCAGTAGCAATACCGGGAGTAATGCCCACTGTTGATATTGTTACAACATCTGTATTTCTTATAGCCACATTTAGTGAAGCACTCGTAGGTGCTAAAGTAGCCGGGTTCCAAGTAGCACCTGCATCCCCCGATGCCTCCCAAATAGCTGTACTTGTCCAGTCTCCACTTGCCTTTGACCTGAACCAGTTTGCAGGTGCAGATGCTACAACAATTGTTTGCAATCCCCCTGCAATAGTTGTGACGGAACCAGAACTGGCAACACTGGAAAAACTCAGGTTAGCATATGCAATAGCTGGCGTTGCCCTTATAGTATTATTTACAACTGCACCAGCGGCTACATCTGCAGTTACCCAAAAATAGCCAGTAACCGGTGTGGCACATACCGTAAATAAAGGAGGTGTTCCAAAGCTTCCAAATGTTTCTGTTCCACCGCCTGTTGCGGCAATTGATTTGATAGATGTTGCAGCAGCAAAACTATTTGTTGTGCCATACCACAATTGAAGAATGGTAAAATCGCTTGCAGCTGTCATTGTAATCGGCACTATCACCTGTGTAATGCTGGTACCTGTATTAGCCACTGTAACATTGAAATCGTAAATAATATTATTGGCCGATCCTGTGCCAATCACTCCTGCCGCAACTGTTGTAGTTGGAGCAAGTGTTATAGCAGATGTACCTGCAGTTATTGTCTTAGTGCCGCCAACAGCTGTAGTAAGACCATCTATCAGGTTACCAGAGGTTAATAATATAATATTAGCCGTTGCCAGTTTTGGTGATACAAAAACAGTATTGCCAATTGTGCTGCATCCTGAAATATCAGCGGTTACCCAAAAATAACCGGTTGTATTTTTAACAATTGCCTGTGAAAGCAAAGTGAAAGCCTGAAGCCCTGTTGCAGG
>JANMJU010000046.1:0-17452 GCA_031371545.1 Chitinophagaceae bacterium | reverse complement strand
CTGACTTTGCCAAAAAACAGGCAGCCGACATTCCGGCAAAACCGCTTCCAATTATTACAGCTTTTTTTGCCACCAATTAATTGTTGTTGTATACTAAATATAAAGTTTAAAAATGATGCAGGCAGTAAAGATTAAAAACGGCTCAGTTGTTCTTTCAATAATTTTCTTGCAAAGTGTATCCTGCTTTTGATGGTACCCAATGGTTCTTTCAGCATATCTGCAATTTCATGGTATTTATATCCTTCAAAGTACAGCATGAAAGGATTGCGAAAAATATGTGGTAAATGATGTATGGCCGCTTCAATATCTTTTAAACTTAATGCGGTTTCGGCTTTGTTGGCAACTGTTACTTGGTTATAGTCCAATAAAAAATCATTGGGTGTATTATCAAAAATGGTATTCTGTTTTGACTTGCGGCGATAGTTATTGATAAAAATATTCCGCATGATGGTGTACAGCCATGCCTTTATATTGGTACCTACATTGTACTTTTCTTTATTGGCCAAAGCCCTGAACATCGTTTCCTGTATCAGGTCTTTAGCTGTTTCATTATCTCTTGTAAGCGTAATAGCAAAAGGTTTTAAAAACTCTGTGTTGCTAAGTAAAAGCTGGTCGAAATCTGTTGTAGGCATAAAAAATTGTTTAACTTATGTAATGTAAAGCTAAACAAAACTTTATTAAAAGACAAAGCTTTTGTTTAATATTTTTTATTTAAATGTTAAACAATAACTTAATCAGTGACTTATGCCCTCTTTTTATTTTCAAAGCATAAAAAAAGAGCTTTTTTAAAGCCCTAATATAAATTCTGTAACCTCCGACAATGATTTCTTAAGCTTAATGGGTGGCGGTATTTTCTTTTCATATGACTGTGCAAGCTGCCCTGAAATAATGATAGAAGTACCAGTAAATTTTTGAGTAATATTGAAAATGAATTTATCAAAACTAAATTTGTGAGATACTGAAGTAAGATGGGAAAACAGGTGATCCGGCTTCTTCAGGTTTATCACATATTCCACATCATTAAGGGGCACATTGGCTCCAAGGTATATTACAGAAACTCCTCTGCTTTTTAATAAATAATGTACAAATAACAAACCCAGCTCGTGGTATTCACCTTCGGGTAAAAATAACAGCACTGTTTTATCCACCCTCAAGGAACTGCTCACTCCATCAATTCCTACTATTAGTTTTTGTCTTATCACATTTGTTACCAAATGTTCTTGAGCAGGATTGATGTGATTGGTAAGCCATAATATACCAATCTTTTCCATGAAGGTGAAAATGATTTGTGTAATAGTTCTTTCAATACCTTTTGCTGCAATGTATCTATCCAGTGTATCCTCCAACTTGTCAATATTCAAATCCACCATGCATTGTATCAGCTCATTCACAATACGTTCCTGCAATGCTTCCGGCCCGGAAAGTGAAAGAATTTTTTCATTGACTTCTATTTCACCCATTTTGTCGATGTGAGAAATTTTGAAACCATATTTGTTCAACAAAGCGATGTTCAACAGTTTTTTTAATTCATCACTGCTGTAATAGCGTATGTTGGTATCAGTACGGCTGGGTTTTAAAAACTGGTAACGCTGCTCCCAGATACGGATAGTGTGGGCCTTTATCCCAGATAGATTTTCCAGGTCTTTAATGGTAAATGAATGCATTGATTTCTATTTCTATATAACTACAATTCTTTACAAAGTTTGTTTAAAAAATACAAATAAAAATAATTGCAGGTACTATATATACTGCTCTTACTTAATAAATTAATCTTTGCAATCAACAGGCACAATGTATCGGAAGGTGGTATTAGTGATGATAAAACAACTGTTATCCCTGTAAGTAAATTTTTTTATACCAAACCTCCAGGCTGAATAAAGTCCATAATATTTTTGCTCTTTTTTCTGCAGCAATATTTACAGTATTATTGAGCAGGCCACTGATAAAAAGGGGATCAACAAACTCTTTGCTGATGCAGCTTTCAGCACCAACATAATCATGAATGATTTCCTTCAGTTCGTTATCCACCCATTTTTTCAACGGTATTTCGAAACCTCTTTTAGGCTGGTTGATTAATTCGTCTGGCAGGTATTTTTTTGCCAGCTGCCTCAGCAGGAATTTGGTATTGCTGCCTTTTATTTTGTAAGCATCATTCATTCCGGGGGCATACTCCAGTAAATCTTTGCATAAAAAAGGGCTGCGGCCTTCCAGTGAATTAGCCATATTGGCAATGTCCATTTTCACCAGCAAGTCGCCACAAAGATTGCTGTCAAAATCAATATTCATTATTTTTTTTAAACCACTCATATCAGCACCGGCAATCAAATTAAAGTCATGCTCCATCATTTCAAGATAATTGGCCGGAGCATTAATAATGTTATTTTCAAAATCTTCTATAATGTCTACTCCGGCAGATAAATAAATATGCAGGCTGCTTTTGGAAGCCAGTGATGCCAGCCGGTACAAATAATTGTATGTAGATTTTTTATCCTCCGATGCCGGCAGAATTTTTTTTGCAAAGGCAGCGGCTCCTTTTACAAATATGTTTGGTTTAAAAAAATCGTATTGGGCAAAAGGAACATATCGCCTGTATCCGCCAAAGAGCTCATCGGCACCATCGCCATTTAAAATTACAGTCAGGTGTTTTTTTGCTTCTTTACTTACATAATAACTGGGTATGGAAGAGCTGTCAAAAAATGGTTCACCATAATTGCACAGTATTTTTTCAACATCCTCTTTTAGGTGATTGAAAGAAATACCTATCTGCGTATGAACGGTATTGTATTTGTCAGCAACCAGTTTCGCTAAAGGGGCTTCATCATATTCCCCGTCAAAAGAAACAGTAAAAGTTTTTAACTTGTTATTGTACTGGCTTCCAATAGCAGTTATCAGCCCGCTGTCGATACCGCCACTTAAAAAACTTCCTACTTCCAGGTCAGATGATTCCACTCTTCGCCTGATACCTTCATGTAGATAAGTATCCACCTTGGCAAGGCTCTCTTCAAAACTATCTTTGGATTGTTGCCGGTAAAATTTATTGATGTCCCACCATTTTGTTTCTTTGCAATCTAGTGTGTTGCAATTAATCATTCCGAAACTTCCGGCCTGTAGTTCTTTTACATTTGTATAAGGTGTCAATTGTTTGTAAAATGCGCCAAACCTTAAGTAATGATAAATATTTTCCTGCTGCAGTTGCAGTGGCAGCAATCCTTTCAGGCAGTTGAGTTCACTGGCGAATACAATCTTTTCTCCATCATTATAAATGTACAATGGTTTTTTGCCAGCCCTGTCCCTTGCAATAAAAATCGTTTTTTCCTTTCTGTCGTAAATGGCAAATACAAACATGCCGTCTAAATAATCCAACATGGCAGCGCCATATTTTCTGTAGAGCAGTAAAAGTGTTTCTGTGTCAGAAGAAGTGTGACCCTGGATATTGAGCTGTTGCCTTATTTGATTGTGATTATAAATTTCACCATTAAAGATGATGGTAAAGCGGTCATCAAGGTGCATTGGTTGTTTACCTCCGCCAATATCGAGAATGGATAAACGCAGGTGGTAGAAATCAATATTGTCTATCGTAAAACCATTTTGTTCATCGGGTCCACGGTGAAACATATTTTGGTTAACCTGCTGATGGGATATTTTAAAATTGACTGCACCTGCAATACCACACATATAGCTCAAAAATTAGTATGGGCAAAATAACTGCATATTATTGAATGGCAATTGATATTTTAAGATAAATTTGTCCGGCTGCTGTTTTGCCAATCAGCATCAAGCTGATTTTTATTAAACGATGGGGTTAATTGATATCATATTATTTCCGCTGTATGTACTTTTTTTTGCTTTGCTTTTTGCTGCAAGAAGGAAACGGATAGAGGATCCTATTTTAAAAAAATATCACCGCCAGGGCTTTTGGATAAAGGTATTCAGCACTGTTGCCTACATCATATTCAGTGTTTATTTATCCAAAGGAGATTCCACTTTTCTTTACTTTCCGGAAGGGATAAACATTGCCAAACTTATCCTGAAAGATGTAAACAACATAAAATTGCTTTTTATATCAGGCAAAGATTTTGACCAAAATTTACTGGCAGATACCTTTAACAAAGGGTACTTTGAAAGTGAGAGTAATTATTTTGTAACCAAGCTGGTTACTGTTTTTTCATTCCTGAGTTTTGGCAGTTACAGTGTCATTACCCTTATCTTTTCCATGATTTCATTTAGCGGTGTATGGCGGCTGTACAAGTTTTTTTATGAGCAATATCCAGCATTGCATAAGCAGCTGGCTGTTGCTATTATTTATCTTCCCACTTTTGTTTTTTGGAGTTCTGGGATATTAAAAGATCCTTTGTGTACGGGCATGCTTGGCTGGTTTACCTATTCCATGTACAAGGTATTTGTGAAGAAGGAAAGCCTTATAAAAAACAGTATAATCATTTTTTTATCCGCTTATATTTTAGCGTTGGTAAAAGCTTATATATTGGTTTCTTACCTGCCTTTTTTTATGCTTTTTATTGTACTGTCTTATTTAAAAAATATCAAGAGTACTGTTGCAAGAATAATATTACTGGTTTTTATTACAATGATTTCAATTGCTGGTTTTTTTGCAATAGAAGGCAGGCTGCAGGAAGAACTTGGTGGCTTGGCATTGGGTAAAATCACCGAGTCTGTGCAAAGCACCCAACAAAGTTTTATGCGTATTTCCGATTTGGCAGAATCATCTTTTTCATTGGGGGTAGAGTTTGACGGGACCCCGGGCAGCCTGCTGAAAATAGCACCGGCAGGCATTGTAGCTACCTTGTACCGGCCTTACCTGTGGGAGTCAAAAAAAATATCAACGTTATTGTCTTCGCTGGAAAGCCTTGCACTGATGTTGTTTACCATCTATGTTTTTTTTAAGGCAGGCCCATTTACATTTTTAGGAGGCATTATCAAAGACCCGATGATAATGTATTGCCTTTTATTTTCCCTCATATTTGCCTTGTTTGTAGGCGTTACCACACTCAACTTTGGTACACTGGTACGATACAAAATACCCTCTATGCCATTTTATATTATTGCTCTGGTACTGATACTGGAGCGGCATAAAGAAAAAAAAATACGGGATGCCGATATGGACGAAGGCTGATATGGCTGTAGTAAATTATATCCCTGCGGCTCTTTTTGCTTTCATTGATGTAAACAATGCTGCACCTGAAAATAAACTGTGTCGAAGATGTAGCCCAGTAAAGCTTTTCATCGTAGAAGATGGAGCAGACAGCCGGGTTAAAATAATTGCAGGATTGGCGCTAAAGTCATTTCTCAATGCATCCATTGCAGGCCACAACATAAAGTTTAATTTTTTGGCTTTATCTGTTTTTTGATATACTACAATGATGCCAGCCAATGCTATCAGGAAACAGCAGTAGTTAGCCCAGGCCATTATTTTATAATTAAACTTCGACTGGTGAATATGAAACCGGTTGCGTACATAGAAATACATTTTCCAGGCAGTATTGTAGTCCCAGTCATTTCTAAAAGCAAATGCTGCTGCAGGATGGTAGTGGATGCTGTCTGCAATAGTGCATACCGGTATTTTATTTTTCCTGGTGATGCGGTAATAGTATTCTGTTTCATCTCCCCATAAAAAAAGATTCTGCTGGGGTACACCTACCCGTTCTACTATATTGCGGTGTATCATAGTGCCATTAAAAGGGTGGCCTATACCTTCAATGATGTTGCAGTTTACCTCATCAATATTGTTGAAATTTTTTGTTTTCCACACAAAAGTTTTTTTGTTATCCTTATCAAGCACGGCACAGTTGCGTAAAAATAGCCTGTCTAAATCAGGGACTAATATTTTCTCCAGTGCATCTTCTTTGGGATAGCCGTCATCATCCATACACCATATCCAGGAGTAATTATTTTTATAAGCCCACTTAATACCTGTTTCAAATCCTCCTCCTGAACCGGTATTATCCTGTGTGATAAAAAGTATATCTTTTTGTGTTTGCAGCCACTGGCTGGTAGTATCTGTACTGCCATTATTGATTACCAAAATGGCATCAGGCTGTTGTGTTTGATTTCTGAGTGCTGTAATGCATTCTTTGAGAAGTGACAGGCGGTTGTATGTTACTACAACAGCAATAATCTTTTCCATAGGGGTGGTTTTACTGGATTATCGGATATTGATATATATAACGAAACACCGATACGGTTATTGCATTTGCAGGATTAAATTTTAGGCGGCAAGTAAAAATTAAATACTATGTAAACTGGTGGAAATGTATGCTTAGAGCAAGGAAATAATAAACGGTGATTAATTGTTTTGCAAAAGAAAAAGAAATACCGGCTGGTTATTTTTTAAGAACTAAAACAGTTCTGTATTTGCAAATACCGGTGCAGGAAGGTTGACATTTACCTGTTCTATAAATTTATTGGCAAACTGAAGTGCTTCTCCAATTACATGATGCATGTCCATATAGCGGTAAGTTGCCAGCCTGCCCAGGAAAGAAACCTGCTGTTGTTCCTCCGCTTTTGCCCTGTACTTTTTTAGCAAACTAATATCTGCTGCCAGGCGTTTGGGATAAAATGGAACATCATTTTTGGAAGTTTCTTTACTGTATTCTGTGAAGTAAATAGTTTTATCATGCTGCTCCCACGGAGTAAAATGTTTATGTTCGGTAATTCTTGTTTGCGGAACATCCACATCACAATAATTCATTTGAGTGGTGCCCTGGAAATCGCCATTGGCACAACCCTTTTCAAAAACTACAGTTCTGTATCCAAGCCTGCCAAATTCATAATTAAAAAAAGCATCTATTGGCCCGGTGTAAAATACATGGCTGTACTGGTTGGTATCAGTTTCGCTGCTGTATTTTTTATTAAGCGTTACTTTTATTTTGGGATGATTGATCATCTTTTCCATTACGGCGGTGTAGCCTTCTACCGGTATGCCGGTGTAGATATTGGTATGATAATTATCATCGTAATTAAAACGTACCGGTATTCTCTTTAAAATAGATGCAGGCAGCTCTGTTGGCTCACAGCCCCATTGTTTTTTAGTGTAGCCATAAAAGAAAGCCTGGTACAATTCTTTGCCAATAAACCGTAAAGCCTGCTCTTCAAAATTTTGTGGATCGGTAATAGTTTTGTCTGCAAGTGTTTCTAAAAAGGCTTTCGCTTCGTCTGGGGTAAATGTTTTATTAAAGAATTGGTTGATGGTATGCAGGTTCACCGGCAGCGAATATACTTTGCCCTTACTCTTAGCTTTTACCCGGTGTACATATGGCCTGAATTCAACAAAACTGTTTACATAATCCCAGATTTTTTTTTTATCGGTATTAAAAATGTGTGGGCCGTATTGATGTACCATTACATTTGTTTCAGCATCTCTTTCGGTGTGGCAATTGCCACCAATATGGCTGCGTTCATCCCAGATATCTATTGTACAGTCTGAATGTTTTACAAGCTGGTTGGCCAGCACACATCCTGAAAATCCTGAACCAATAATTAAATAATGATTTGACATCTGCTTGAGGTTTAAAACTGTTGCGAACAAAAATAAACGAAATTATGTTTGACTTGTTTTTAAAATAGTTTATCAACAAATATAAAGCTACTGGTTACATTTCCTGCTCACTGGCGCAGGTATTTACAAATACAGATTACCTGTTTTATTTTTCTGCTGTATTTACAAAGAGAAATGATATACTTTTATCATTATTGTTAATCGCCATAACCATTTGCTGATTGGAAACGAAGTATACATATTTTATCATTTTGGCAATATCATTGCTGGGGCCGCTGGCATTGAGTTTTGATAAAACGGTGGCTTTTAATAAAAGATGGAAATATGTTTTTAAGGCGATGCTGCTGCCGGCTCTTTTCTATATTGCCTGGGATATATATTTTACTGCAAAGGGGGTATGGAGTTTCAACCCTGATTATATTACCGGCATAAAAATATTCAACCTGCCTGTTGAAGAAGTGTTGTTCTTTTTTGTGGTGCCTTACTGCTGCTTATTTATTTACGAGTGTATCCGGGTATATTTTTCCAACCTGAAAAATAAAAAGAAAGATGATTTGGTTTTAAAAACACTGGCGGTTATTTTATTAGCAGCCGGCATTATTTTTTACAAAAAGCAGTACAGCTCCTGGACTTTCATTCTCAGTGCTGTCTTCATTTTTACTATTTATGCCAATAAAAATTTCTTCAAATTTTTTGATGCCACTTCCTTTATTATTTCTTACTCGGTTATACTGATACCTTTCCTGGCAGTGAATGGTTATTTAACTTCTATTCCTGTAGTGCGGTATAATGATGCAGAAATTTTGGGCTTCCGTATTTACAGCATCCCATTTGAAGATGTGTTTTATGGGATGCTGCTGGTAATGATGAACATTGCTATTTATGAAAAAATAAAAAATCAGAAACGGCATAGAAGGCACAAAAAGAAACCGGTAAATTATTCACCAGAATTAACTGACTGATTATGGAATTTGGAAGGGTACTGGAAAATGAGCTGGACAGTATTGATTTTTCATTGCCTGCCGAACCTGCTTTCAATAAAATAATATTAAGTGGCAAGCCTGTTAAAAATCCCAAAATATATCTTGGCTGTGCCAAGTGGGGAAGGGAAGAATGGGTAGGAAAAATTTATCCGCCAAAAACAAAAGAGAAAGATTTTTTGCAGCACTATGTTCAGCATTACAACAGCATTGAACTAAACGCCACCCATTACAAAGTGTATGGCGAAGGCGGTATCAGCAAGTGGATAGAAAAAGCAAAAGGAAAAGATTTTATGTTCTGCCCAAAAATGTACCAGGGCGTAACACACCGTGGCAGCCTTTCCAACAAACAATTTATCAGCAATGAATTTTTCCGTGGCATTGTTGCTTTTAAAGAACATCTCGGGCCAATCTTTATCCAGGTGAGTGATACATTTTCTCCTAAAAGAAAAGATGAACTGTTTGACTATTTAAAAACACTTCCAACAGATTTGCATTTTTTTTTAGAAGTCCGTCATCCAGATTGGTTTAAGAAAAATGATATCCGGGAAGAAATGTTCAACACACTCAAGGCAATGAATATGGGTGCGGTTATTACCGATACTGCCGGAAGAAGAGATTGTGCTCACATGCATCTGACCATTCCAAAAGTATTCATTCGTTATGTGGGCAACAGTCTGCACCCTTCCGATTACACCAGGTGTGATGCCTGGATAGAACGCATGAAATACTGGCTGGACAATGGTTTGCAGGAACTGTATTTTTTCATGCACATGCATGATGAAGCTACTTCGCCGGAGCTGACGGTTTACCTGGTTGATAAAATGAATAAGGAGCTGGGATTAAATTTGATTAAGCCAACGTTTGTAGAAAAGCCGAAAGGGTTGTTTGATTAATGTTGTCATGCAAAGAAGCAAAAAGGCAAAGTCGCAAAGAAATTTCTTTGCGGCTTAATTTTACTTAGCGTCTTTGCGTGGGAAAACTTCACTTCACTACAAACATCTCTTCCCACCTGGTAGTATATCTGGGGCTTCTCAATTCCATCCGCATCTTCCAATCCCGTTTGGTGCCACTGGCTGCAAACTTCAATACATCATCCCGCTGACTAAAGTTGATATTGTCAATCATATCCATCAACAGCCGCTTGTCATTGTGTTTTTCTGCTGCAAATAAATTTCCCTGTATGGTGCTGTCAGGCACCAGTCCGCTCAGCATTACACCGGCTTTTTTATACAGTCTTCCCTGCTCATATAATTTATCTACCAGTTTTACTGCAGGTTTTATTAATTCGTTGGTAGCAGAAGTAGCCACCGGCAAAGTAACATAACTGCTAACAGTAGGCCCATGCCTGAAATGAGCAGTGTGGCTCTGTTCTTTTGGTACCACAAACACACTGATAATATTAGCTGCACTTTGCTGCCGCCGCAATTTCTCAGCAGCTTTCGAAGTGTAGGTTGCCACCGCTTCTTTAATATCAGCAATGTCTTTCACCGGGCTGCCAAACATTCTTGTGGTGGCAATCATTTTTTTTACGGTCAGTTGTTTTTCCATTTCATTGGAAGGCTCGCCTTTCAATTCTTTTATTAAACGGATGCCAACCACACCTCCTAAATTTTTGTGTGCCCATTCTTCTGTTTTTTTTGAGAGATCAAATGCTGTGAACACTGCATTCATGTCCATTAATTTTTCTGCATACTGCCTGCCTACACCCCACACTTCGCCAACAGGTGTATCCTGCAAAGCCTGGGCAATTTTTTCTTTGGTATCCAGCACCACCACACATTGTGTTTCTATTTTTTTTTTCTTTGCTAAATGATTGGCCACTTTGGATAATACTTTTGTAGGTGCCACACCGACAGATACTTTTATACCCGTCCATTCCTCCACGGTTTCTCTTATTTTTATTCCTGCTTCCTGCAAATCGCTTTGGGCAAATTCATCTAAATTTAAAAAAGCTTCATCCACAGAATACACTTCCACATTTTCTTTACCTACCAGCATCCGCAGGGTTTCCATTACCCGCCAGCTAAGGTCGCCATACAAATTGTAGTTGGATGAAAAGGTGGCCACATTATGTTTTTCAATCAATGGCTTCGCTAAAAAATAAGGACCAGCCATCTGCACGCCAAATGCTTTTGCCTCATCACTCCGGGAAATAATACAGCCATCATTGTTGCTCAGCACAACAACAGGCTTCTTGTCTAAATGCGGCTTAAACAGGCGTTCGCAACTGCAATAAAAACTGTTACAATCAACGATGGCTTTCATACATTTCTTATTATATACATCACCACACCCCAAATTTTAAAATCCATAAACTCACTCACTTCAATTGCTGAAAGTTTAGGGGTTTCCGGAATCAGCCGCAGCCGGTTCATCGTTTTTTCATAACGCCTTATTAGCATTTCACCATCTATTACCGCAATCACAATTTTGCCATTTAGTGGCTTCACACTTTTATCCACAATCACAATATCACCATCAAAAATACCAGCGTTGATCATGCTGCTGCCACTCACTTTCATAAAAAAAGTAGCCGGCTTATTGCGGATCAGCTGCTCATTCAAATCAATACCCCTTTCCATATAATCATCAGCCGCCGCACCAAAGCCGGAGGCATTGGCCATGGGTACATCATGCTGACTGAATCTTTTGCTGCCGGCATAGCTGCTGCCGGAAAATTTTTCCACTTCCATAAAAAATATTTTTCTATTAACTAAATTATTTAGTAAATTTATGCTAAAATAATTTGCATTTCCAAATAAAAAAATACATAACAATTAAAACGACCGCAGCAATATCACCAGCGTTAATACAAACTGCTCCCAGGGATATGGGGACTGTATTGCCCGGCTACAAAATCAATGAATACCTGCTGGTATTATCTCCCAACGAAGCATTGCGAAACAAGATCATGGATGTAAAAAAATATTTTGCCGATACTTATAAAAATACCACTGCATTGTACGGAAAGCCGCATGTTACGCTGGCAAATTTTGTACAGTACCAATTGGTGGAAGACCGGCTGGTAAACAGGTTGCAGGCCGTAGCAATGGGTTCTCCGCCGGTAAAAATAGAGCTGAAAGATTACGGCAGTTTTCCATCCCACACTATTTATATCAACATCACCAGCAAAGTCCCCATACAAAACATGGTAAAAAATATCCGGGCAGAAACACAGCAACTGATGAAATTAAATGCAGACAACAAACCACATTTTATTATGGAGCCGCATTTGACCATTGCAAGAAAACTGCTGCCATGGCAATATGAAAAGGGCTGGCTCGAATTCAGTCACCTGAATTTTACCGGCCGCTTCATAGCCGATGCCATGCTGTTGCTAAAACGTCCCGTAGGAGAAATGAAATATGAAATAGCACAACGTTTTGAATTTAAAAATCTGCCGGTAAACACAACACAGGGTGAGTTATTTAGCTAAGAAATTAAAGAGTAAAAATAAATAAGGAATAAGAAATGAAAAATAAGAAATAAGGAAGTAAAGAAATATTCGTATTCAATAGTGCAATTCCCGCCTGTACGGACGGGCAGGCGTGGCAAATAAAAATCTGCGTTAATCCGTGCAGTCTGTGCAAAAAAATTCATTTGTGTAATTCATGGCAAACAAAAAATATTTTATGGATAACAATCTCAAACAAGACCATCACAAAGTAAAGCCAACATCAGCAGGTTCTTCAAAAGTTCCTCCTTTGGAGGAAGTTAGGGAGGCTTCTTACAAAGCCGGCCGTGGTGCCCAGTTCAACACAAAAAACCGTTTTCTAAAAGATGAAAAAACAAAAGAACACATTGAATCAATTGATGATTGGGAAGAAGCAGTATTGCCAACACAATACATAGAAACCAATCCCAAAACAATTGTAAATAAAGTGGAAAGCCCCGATGTAGGCATGGGCTACAGTATGAATCCGTATGCTGGCTGTGAGCATGGTTGCATTTACTGCTATGCCCGAAATGTGCATGAATACTGGGGCTACAGTGCCGGCCTGGATTTTGAACAAAAAATATTAGTCAAAAAAAATGCACCACAATTGCTGCGTAAATTTTTGATGCACCCCAAATGGGAATGTGCCCCCATCATGCTCAGCGGCAATACCGATTGTTACCAGCCTGCCGAACAAACTTATCGTTTAACAAGAGGCTTGCTGGAAGTGTGCAACGAGTTCAATCAGCCGGTAGGCATCCTCACAAAAAATAGCTGGATACTAAAAGACAAAGATGTGCTGCAGGAAATGGCGAAGAAAGGAATTGTATCCGCCATGGTTTCCATCACTTCTTTTAATGAAGACCTGCGAAGAACAATGGAACCACGTACCACCACCGCCAAACAAAAATTAAAAGTGATTGAAGAACTAAGTAAAGCAGGCGTACGCATGGGCATTATGATGGGCCCAATGATTCCCGGGTTGAATGAACATGAAATGCAACGCATCATGAAAGCAGCGGCAGACAATGGTGCCACGTTTACTGCTTACACTTTCATCCGCTTAAATGGCGCCATCAAATTTTTATTTCACGATTGGCTGTATAAAAATTTCCCCAACCATGCCGATAAAGTGTGGCACCTGATTGAACAAAGTCATGATGGAAAAGTAAACGACACCCGTTGGGGTGTAAGAATGAGAGGCGAAGGCAACATTGCACAAATGGTGGCACAGCAATATAAAAAATACGGCAGGCTCTACGGCATGAATGCAGAAGAGTGGAGCCTCAACACCAGCATTTTTAAAAGGCCCGGGGCACAGGGCTCATTATTTTAATTTAAAAACAGATTACATGCAATCCATCACTAAAACATATTTGACAGATATTATTTTTAGGTCAATCAATGAAACCATCCAGGTTCGCCGGGCCTCACAAAAAAATCATTTGCATTACCTGCAGTATCCCACAGCAAGAAAAGAGGAAATCTTAGATTTCATCCAGTCCATTCCCTGCTTTGATGAACGGCTTAAAAATTTTCTGATGAGCAGCCAGGAAGATACCACCACCATCATCAGCCAGTTATGGGAAACTACCTTTATTGTAAAATGTAAATCATGGGCTCACCACAACGACTGGCTGTATAAAGACCCCATCTTTTCAATTGGTTTTTATCCGGAGTATATCACAAAGCGGAAAGATTTTTTGACGTTGCCTTATTAAAAAAAATGAGCAGCAGAAAAGGAATATTTAAAAATTCAATCAATACTACCGCCAAATAGACTGTTGCAAAATGCTGCTCCAGGAATTGTCATAAACAAAATAAATTAACCGGATGATGTGGTATGCGGCCAGGAAAATAGCCAGGCCGTATGCCAGTTTCCGGCTGTACAGCCACTTTTCAAAATACTCTTTTTGAGTAATCAATTCAGTGGTTAATACTACAATGGTAAATATGCAAAATGCAATAACAAAGGGCCCAAGAATATGGTAGCGTAAGCTTTTATAAATATCTCCTTCATAAAAATAAACCAGCGATTTGGTAATGCCGCAACCCGGGCAGGGAAAGCCCGTGAGCATTTTAAAAGGACAAAAAGATTGATCCGTTTCAAGATGGTGATTGCCATTTTGAAGCAATAACAATAATGGAATTGCCAGCGTAATCAATGCGCCGGCAATTCCGTATAACTTGCGTTTTACTTTGGTATTAATTATATAATCGGTTGATATCACCTTGTACGATCATTGCTGCTGCTATCGGGAAAAAGAATCCCAGCACTATTAATAATGTAGATTGATCTTTTTGCAGTTCTCCGGTTCTTTCATACACTTTTGGCAAGGCTTCTTTTCCAGCCAGGTAATAGAAGTAAATATTTACCGGCATACAGCAGCCTGCAAATATTGCGATGGGCTGAGAGATAACTTCTCTTTCAGCAACGGCGTTAAATACTTCTGCTACTTTTATGTTCCAGTAAATAAGGTACAGTCCGCAGGATAAAAGTCCAAAGACCAATACTAAAACCGGGTCTACTTTAAATACGGGAATGGGTGTTTGATTGCTGAGTTGATCTTGCATGATGGTTGGTTGTTTAGGTGTAAATATATTTTAGCTAATATAGCCAAAATTTGAATAAACTTCGATTGATAGGGTGCAGTTAAAATTGTCGCATTAAATTTAGGGTTGCCAACCTTGAAAAGAGTATCATTAGACAATAGAAACCTGCTAAAAGGTTGGCAACCCTTAGCGACAATTTTAAATGCACCCGATTGATACAACGATTGCTTGTCAATATTTTTTATTCTAAATAAACAGGAATTTAAAATGCAATGAATCCAGTTAATTAAAGCAAAACATTTTTCTACCTTCACCGCATGAAAACAATCGGGTTTATCGGCGGTCTCACCTGGCTTTCTTCCATGGATTATTATCGTTTGCTCAATCAGCTCACCAATGAAAAATTGGGTGGTGTAAGCTCCTGCAAAATGATGATGTATTCCGTAGAATTCGAAGAAATAAAAACACTCACCTTTGCCGGAGATAGGGATGGCATTGCAGCCATCATTTGTAAAGTGGCGAAAATACTGGAACAGGCAGGTGCAGACTGTGTGTTGATTGGAGCCAATACCATGCACAATATCGCAGACAAAGTGCAGGCATCCGTCAACATTCCTTTGATACATATTGCCGAAACAGCAGCCACTGCAATTGCAAAACAGGGGCTTAATAAACTAGCCCTGCTCGGCACTAAATATACCATGCAGTTAGATTTTTATAAAAACAAACTGGCAGAAAAAAATATTGAAACCATCATTCCCAGCGAAGCAGATATTGAATACATCAACGATGCCATTTATAATGAAATGGGCAAAGGAATTTTTCTTCGGGAAAGAAAAGAAAGGTTTATCGAAATCATTGAAAGCCTTCAGCAGCAAGGGGCACAAGGCGTGGTACTTGGTTGCACAGAAATTCCGATTTGTATAAAACAATCCGATGTTGCCATCCCGGTATTTGATACTACGCTGATTCATGTGCAGGCTGCAGTGGCATTTGCATTGCAATAAGTATCGGGCAAATATTCTATTTTTACCAAAACCTGATTACAATTCAATGCAAACTCCCATCGAACAAATAAAAAATTTATTTGCAACATTTTCTAAAGCCTCCATTAACAGTATTGATAAATTGCCACAGGCCGGCAGCGAAAGACATTACTTTCGTTTGCATACCGGCGAAAGAAATTTTATTGCCACCCACGGAGCCAATATTAAAGAGAATGAAACCTTCATTTATTTCTCTCATCTTTTTGCAGCAAAGCAATTAAGCACTGCAAAAATATTTTGTGTAAATGATGATAAAAGCATTTACATACAGGAAGATTTTGGCAACGTTTCCTTGCTTGATAAACTGGAGCAGTATGGTTATACTGATGAAGTGTATTCACTTTACAAACAAAGCCTGCGGCAACTGGCAGCATTGCAGGTAAAAGGACATGAAGGGCTGGATTATAAAAAATGCCTCACCAACAGTTCTTTCGGTAAAGAAGCCATCATGGCCGATTTGCTGTATTTCAAATATTATTTTTTAGATGCTTTACGCAAGCCTTACGATAAACAAAAACTGATAAAAGATTTTGAAGCGCTGAGTAATTATTTATCTCATACAGAGTATAAATATTTTATGTTCCGTGATTTCCAGAGCAGGAATATAATGGTGGACAAAAATGACAAAGTTCACTTTATAGATTACCAGGGGGGCATGAAAGGTGCACCACAATATGATGCAGCATCTTTGCTGTGGCAGGCAAAAGCAAATTTATCAGATGACTGGAAACAGCGGCTGCTGGAGGATTACATGGAAGCGTTTGAAAAAATGATTGAGCAGCCAATTGATAAAGAAGTGTTCCGCAGCCAGTATAATGGCTACGTGTTGATCCGTTTATTGCAGGTGCTGGGAGCTTATGGTTTCCGTGGCTTGTTTGAACGAAAGGCACATTTTTTAACCAGCATTCCATTGGCATTGCAAAATTTAAAATGGTTTTTTGCCAATCAAAATATTGGGATTGCTTTGCCCGAATTTAAAAAGGTATTAGAGCTTTGCATCAGTGATGAAGTGATTGAAGAATTTACTCCGGTGCAGGCAAAAGAAGAAACGCCATTGGTTGTTGCGGTCAATAGTTTTTCTTTTATCAAAACAGGTTATCCAGCAGATGAAACAAAAAATGGTGGAGGCTTTGTATTCGATATGAGGGGAATACTAAACCCCGGCAGGTTTGATGATTACAAGCATTTATCCGGGCTTGATAAACCGGTGAAAGATTTTTTAGAGCAACGGACAAAAATGCCAGATTTCTTAAACAGTGTTTACAGCATCATTGATATTTCTGTAGAAGATTATATCAAACGGGATTTTGAACATCTGTCCATAAACTTTGGCTGCACCGGTGGCCAGCACAGGAGTGTGTATGCAGCTGAAGCAATTGCAAGGCATTTAAAAAATAAGTTTAAGGTGAAGATTGAATTGAATCATACAAATAAAGAAAATTGGAAGACAAAATGAATGCAATGATTTTTTCCGCCGGCTTAGGCACCCGTTTCAAACCATGGACCGACCTGCATCCCAAAGCATTGGCTATTGTAAATGGCAAATCTTTATTGCAGCGGAATATTGAATATTTGCAGCAATACGGTATTAAAGATGTGGTAATAAATGTTCATCATTTTGCAGACCAGGTAGTGGAAGCAGTGAAAGAAAACAATGGCTGGGGAAGTAATATTTTAATAAGCGATGAAACCAATGAAGTGCTGGAAACCGGCGGCGGTTTATTAAAAGCAAAAGGCCTCTTACAAAACGGACAACCATTCATCACCCTCAATACAGATTTTTTAACCAACCTTAATTTGAATGATTTGATTGCATTTCATCAAAATAAAAAAGGGCTCATTTCATTTGGCATTACCAGCAGAAAATCATCCCGTAATTTTTTGTTTGATGAAGACAACCGCCTTTGCGGCTGGATGAACA
>JANMJU010000045.1:0-7106 GCA_031371545.1 Chitinophagaceae bacterium | reverse complement strand
TATAATAAAACTTAACGATTTCAATTATTCTGCACCATCAGTCAGCGCCTTTTGGACTGCATAGCCGCCTATATTTTTCCCTACTACCAATCCAGTTGCACAATCACTCTTGTAGTGAAGGCCGCCATACATTCTTGAAATGGAAGCTTCCGCTGCCATTGCATCATAGGCTGCTGCCCTGTCGGGAATGATATGCCCAAGTATTGCTGCCGCCGCTCCGCTAAATGTAGAGTGGCCGGAAATGTAGGATGGAAAATTAGGCAGGCCGGTGGTGGTTTTTATCCTTGGATCCATTTGCGATGGTCTTGGATTAAAGTATTTATACTTTGTAGCCCAGCATACAATTGCTGCATCCATCAACGACATATTGAGCAATGCCATATTTCTTGCCCATCTTACTTCACTGAAATTTTTTTCAATAAAATCATCTGCAGCAATTGTATTCCAATGGCCCGGTGGCGTATAAGTAGCCACACCATCAGCCCAAAAATTTACGATCCTTGTTTGCTCTCTTGTTGGGCTTTTTACCAAATTGTATATCTCTGCTGTTTCATCTTTCATTTGCTGGCTGGCAGTTAATGGCGGCGGACCGGGAACAAGTGATACCGCAGTTAATGAATCAAATAAAAATGTTTTTACTTTTCCAAATGCAGGGAGCATGCAAGGACGCTTTGGAGATTCCTGGCTGACCCATGATATTTCTCCGCTTGCCTTTGCAGTGCTGTCTAATGCTGTCCACAATGCCTGGTTGCCTGCTGCTGCACCGGCTCTGTCGCCTCTTGCCCTGGTTACAAATTTTTGTGCTACTGCTTTTCCCAATGCTTCACCTGCTTCAATATCACTACGCACATTTGCACCGGCAATGATCCTTGCTCTTTTATGCTCTTCTGCTTTTAACTGAATAAAATCCTGATCGCCGGGAAATAATAATTTCAACAGTTCCACCGAAACACCTTCTACCACAGCATCTTCAGAAGGATAAGACGGCAGGTCGGATTTTGGAATCAACACCTGCAAGGTGGAATCCACTTTGTATGGTGCCTTGCGGTTATAGAGGTTTTTATAATACCATGCTGATACCAATGCATCATACTGTGCAGTGCTTACATAAGCATAAGCCCTGGCAGCATACGGCGGATTGGAAAAAGGAAATTGCGGATAAGCCAATGGATTGGCAGCACTTGGAAATGGGTAAGTGCCATCTGCATTTTGATACGGTGGCAAATTATGTTTTGCCACCAGCTCTCTCAAAATTTCATTCCAGCGCAATACTGCACCGGCACTCCAGTATTTCACGATTTCTTTTTCATCATCGGTAATATTGGCCTGGAAACTTTTTATTTCATTGATCTGTGCAATGTAGTCTGGTGCAGTGGTTGCAATTGGAGCAGCCACTGCTATATCAGCAGGAGTGGCCAACAGCACCGGTTTCCAGGTGCCGGCATTCAAATCAATATTGGTTGGGCTAAGGGCAGCCGTATCATCTGTACGACCCACAATTTCTTTACTGCAGGAACCTATCATTAAAATGATTCCTGACATGGTTATAATAAGAAAGAATATTTTTTTCATGATGTTGTTATTTTTTAGCAGGTTTAGCAGATGATGATTTTTTGGGTTTAAAATTGAGCACATAAAAAATACCTCCATAAAAAGCAGTGGCCTGGCCTACATTTCGTCCGCTTAAAGTGCTGTTGCCGCCGCCAACTAAAAAGAAATTATGCTTTGCGGTTACGGTGTATTTAAAATTGGCCCCGATGGTAGTGGCATTCATTTTATTACTGGGAAAAGGCATGTTATTCCGGCTTATATCAAAGCCACCCAGCGTTGTCCATTTGTTCAGCACTGCTTCTGCAATTAATTTATCGCTGCGGTAGCCAGCACGAAAATTAAAATTTGATGCGTCAGGCATTTCCACTTCATCGCTCAATATGAGGTGGTCTGTGTAATAAGAAGTGCGGTCAATTTTTATATTATCCCTTGCTACATAAGTTGCAGAAGCGGTGGCAAACCAATTATTTATTTGATAATCTACCATCAGCCTTGCAGAAGCTGTTTTGCTGTGCAACCCAATTGCCATCGGCAAAAAATCTGCTACATAATTCGTTAATGGAAAAGATACACCACCAATGGTGTACAGTGAGAAAGTACCGCTTCCAATTTGCTTTTCAATGGGCATCCATTTTACAAACAGGCTCAGGTCCTGCACACCCTGCATGCCATGCAAAGTGCCTGCTGAGGCTTTGGTTTTAATGTACGGCGCAGAAAACAGTACATTGAGTTTATTGGTAACGCCATAAGCACCCATGAGCGAATAGCTTTGGGTAGATACAGTGCCTAGGTTGGCGTTATCCCTTTTCAATGTGCCTTCCCAGTAATTTTTCCAGCTGCTGTAGCTGTACATGGGACCAAGGCAAAATTGTTTTTTCTCCATCATGATGGCATCCATATCTGTTTGTGCAGTTGCTGTATGATTGCCTGCAAGCAAACAAAAGATGATGATTGATATGTGAATTGTTATTTTCATTTCTCGTTTAGATTTTTAGTTTTGGTAAATCGTTTAATTAATTTTTTTCTAATTTTAATTTTCCAAGAATAAATGTGCCTACTTTTTTACCATACTCATGGCTCACCAGGCAGCTTGGATGAAAATGGATACCCCCATAAAACCTGGCCATATTATTTTCATCAGCAGCCTGGCGGAAGGAAGTGAACGACCGGTTGGCAATGCCAAATTCCAGTTCACTGGTATCAGTGTAATGAAAGTTATCTCCGTAAATTTTTGTCAATGCCTCTGCAGCTGCAGAGCTTACTGTACTGTGGCCACAAGTGTATTCAGGAAAAGGCGGTGTTTGCAAATAAGGCCTCCACTCTGGATCAATGTATTTGTTGATCACTGTTTCCGGCCTCATCGTATTGCTGCGAAATTTTTCATCCCAGCATTGAATGAATGCATCAAACATACAGATAGAAGTTAGTGTGTAAGTTGCTACTGTTTTTCTAAAATTTGCTTTTGCATTCATGGAAGCTATGCCCACAATATTCATCCAGTGTCCGGGAGGAGAAAACTTTTTGGTGATGAACATTACATGCCCTGCCACATTCAATTTACCACCCAGGTCATCCCAAAATTCAGCAATGTGTTTTTGTTCGTCTGTCAAACTATCCACTCCATTCTTTACCGCCATTACCTGCTGGTAATAAGCGCTGCTTTTATCCTTGATATTAAAAGGGATGGGCCTTGGTGGCATAAACTGGCTGGCACTGTCCATAGCAATCGTCCTGATCTCCCGCCAGTGCGGTTCAAGAGCGCTGGAATATGCTGGTGGCGTAGGTATCCAGCGGCCGGGAGAATCCGTTACCGTATACCTTGATGCACTTCTTGTCTGGGCATAATTATCTTTTTTGCTCCAGGCCAATATGGCTTTGCCAATGGTATCTGAAAATGCTACCGTGTTGTTAAACATTTCATCTGGCATGCCCTGCTGCTTTGCAAAATTTTTCAGGCTGTCAATATATTCTTTCATGCTCCCTTCAGGAAAAGTTACCGCTTCGCCTACCTTACAAAAAGCCAGTAGTGCAGCAAATTCATAATCTACTTTTTTTGCAGTATCCGCCTTGGGCATGGCTTTCAGGCCATTTATTTGCCCTGCCAAAGAATTATATTCTTTAGGATAACCCGCTGCAATACATTCATAAGCAGCAATGTTGGCATAAGTATAATTGCGGCTTGCCACAATAGGTGCAAAGCCTACATGCTTTACTACCTCGTTCAATTCTTTTACTGTTTTGCAATAGGTAAAAGTATTGTCGCCAAAATACGTTGGTTTCACTGGCTGATTTTTACAACCGGTTATCAATAGCAACAAGGCTACTGATGCAGATAAAATTTTCATATAAAATAAATGAATGTTGGCGTATACAGTTATCGTACAGCCTTGTGAAAATACAGGTTAAATGATGGAGGCAGCATCTGGAGGCTGCTCTACTGTATTGAAGAAATGTTTGTTTTCAACAGGGGTATTGCACAATACAAATGATGTGTTGTGTACAGAGGTAGTTGCACCGGAAGTAAATTGCTGGATTTCTTCAAACTCACTTAACAATTTTTGAAAAGATTTATTTTCGGAACCGGATTTCTTTTTGCTGTTATCCTGCTGAAAGTCGTGCGCAAATTTAGCGTAGTCGTTTTTTGATTGCTCAATTTGCATTTTTGCTTTGTTCGGAATGCAGAGCATTTCCAGGTTGCCATTGTAGATGCGGCACTTTACATACTTATATTTTACGCCATCAATTTCCACTTCACCATCAATGCGCTTAAAATCTTTCGTGTCGGTGTAGTAAGGTAAATTGGTGGGCTGCTTGATACAAATTAAATCAGCATCATTGTATTCCTGTGTGTCCAAAGCCAATTCCAGAGCGGCATCCGACTTATTTGCCATTACATTATATAGCAGCTGGTACCCTACCATATTGAAGGCAAAAATGGCTAATAATAATATGGCAGCTAGTTTTTTCATTTGTTAGCATCTGCAATGTAGCCGATTTTTTATAAAAATTTTAAAAAAGAAATGATTTTTTTTGAAACAGATGGATGCAAACGGTTGCATAGGGATTGGTTGAAAGGAGGTGGATCTAGTTGAATAGTTTAAGGAAATTTGTAACTACAATGAACAGGTAATGAGTGGTAAACTCAAGACATTTTGCTACATCATTTCTTTATCCAACAATGTGCTGACCAATAATTAAAATGTCAACTCCATAAAAAAACCGGCTCAAAGCCGGTTTAAAAATATCATTCAAGTTATCTTACTGAAAAGTAGCTGTCACTTTCACTTTATCCCTCACCATTTCTCTTAGCTCATCAGCAATCGCATAGGCATCTAATCCAATTTCATTGTACAGTTGTTTTGGTGTACCATGCTCTACCAGCCTGTCGGGGATACCCATTATTTTTACATCGGCTTTGTAGCCATGCTCATTCATAAACTCTAAAATGGCACTACCGAAACCACCTACCACCGTACCATCTTCGATGGTAATTATTTTATTGTATTTGGCAAAAACTTCATGAAGCATGGCTTCGTCCAGCGGCTTTGCAAAACGCATGTCGTAGTGAGCAGGATTGATACCTTCTGCTTTTACATCACGGATGGCACTGGCCGCAAAATTACCAGGGTGGCCAAAAGATAATATTGCCACTTCTGCGCCGTCTTTCAGTTTGCGGCCCTTGCCTATTTCAATAGCTTCAAACGGTGTTCTCCATTCAGGCATCATACCTTCGCCTCTTGGATAACGGATCACAAAAGGATTCTGGGTGCTGTCTAACTGTGCCGTGTACATTAGATTGCGGAGTTCCTTTTCATTCATCGGAGCACTTACAATCATATTGGGGATGCAGCGCATGTAGGCAATGTCGTAACAGCCATGATGCGTTGGGCCGTCTTCGCCTACCAAGCCGGCACGGTCCAGACAAAATATTACCGGCAGTTTTTGTATGGCTACATCATGTATCACCATGTCGTAAGCCCGTTGCATAAAGGAAGAATAAATATTACAGAACACCCTCATGCCCTGTGTGGCAAGTCCGGCACTTACCGTAACGGCATGTTGCTCACAAATGCCTACATCAAAGGCACGGTCGGGCATTTTTTCCATCATGTATTTTAAAGAAGAACCACTTGGCATGGCTGGCGTAATACCCATAATATTTTTGTTCATCTCTGCCAGCTCAATAATGCTGTGACCAAACACATCCTGGTATTTTGGTGGCTGTGGAATATCAAAAGTTTTCTTTTGTATTTCGCCGGTTACTTTATCAAACAATCCCGGTGCATGCCACTTGGTCTGGTCTTTTTCGGCCAGTGCATATCCCTTACCCTTTACTGTCATAATGTGTAAGATCTTGGGGCCGGGTATATTTTTTAAATCCTGTAAAGTATCAATTAGTTTGGTGATGTTGTGCCCGTCAATGGGGCCAAAATAACGGATGCCGAATGCCTCAAACAAATTAGATTTGCTGGTAACAGCCCCTTTAATTCCGTCAGCAATTTTATGCACTACTTTTCGGCTGAGGTTTTTACCGGCCGGCAATTTGCCCAGCACATTCCATACTTCGTCTTTTATTTTATTGTAAGTAGGCGAAGTGGTGATGTCGGTTAAATATTCTTTTAACGCACCTACGTTAGGGTCGATGCTCATACAGTTATCATTCAGGATAATCAACATATCGCTGTCGGCTACCCCAGCATGATTCATGGCTTCAAAAGCAATGCCTGCGGTCATAGAACCGTCGCCGATAACAGCAATTGATTTACGGTCTTTTTCACCTTTGTATTTTGCCGCCATTGCCATCCCAAGCGCCGCACTGATAGAAGTGGAAGAATGCCCCACGCCAAAAGTATCGTACTCACTTTCGCTGCGTTTAGGGAAACCACTCAGCCCGTTGTATTTTCTGTTGGAAGGAAAAATGTCCCTGCGGCCGGTTAATATTTTATGGCCGTAAGCCTGGTGGCCCACATCCCACACCAACTGGTCGTAAGGTGTGTTGTAAACGAAATGCAATGCCACACTCAATTCCACCACACCCAAGCTGGCCGCAAAGTGGCCACCATACACACTCACCACATCAATAATATATTGACGCAGTTCATCACAAACTTGGTGCATTTGCTCTTTGCTGAGTTTTTTTAAGTCGGCGGGGTTGTTAATATTGGATAATAACGGTCCTGCTTTTATTTCCATGCTAATTATTTTGCCGTGTAAAGGTAGGTTTTTTGACTGTTTACCACATAAAACAATGTTAAACTTAATTGGTTCACCCGGCAGCAAAAGAAGCTTGTAAAAAATGCTGCATTGCTTATGCAAAAAGGCTTTCCGCAATGGCAACACTCTCAGGCTTACCAACATCTACCAGTTTATCTCCGGTATGATCGTAGCCATAAATGGGATGTGCTACCGCAAGACTGAGGTAAGTATCCACCAAAGAAAATTTTCCTCTTTGTGGTATCAGGTCAAAAATAGTGGGTTCAAAAACTACCACACAACTGTAAGCCATTGGTTTCAGGTTGGGCTTATCAATGGCAATTTTTTTTTCGCCGGTGCTG